>NZ_JBFUEO010000006.1:0-122477 GCF_056403935.1 Pedococcus sp. P2_E4
GCGGGGGCCGCGGGGGCCTCGTCGCTCGCCTCGGCGTCGCCGCCCTCACCCTCGGCCGGCACCGCGGCCAGCGAGAGCTTGCCCCGCGGGTCGATCTCCTTGAGCTCGACCTGGACCTTCTGGCCGACGGCCAGGACGTCCTCGACGGCGTCGATCCGCTTGCCACCGACGAGCTTGCGCACCTCGGAGATGTGCAGCAGGCCGTCCTTGCCGGGCAGCAGGGAGATGAACGCACCGAAGGTCGTGGTCTTGACCACGGTGCCCAGGAAGCGCTCGCCGATCTCGGGCATCTGCGGGTTGGCGATGGCGTTGACCATCGCGCGCGCAGCCTCGGCCGACGGTCCATCGGTCGCGCCGATGTAGACGGTGCCGTCGTCCTCGATGGAGATGTCGGCGCCGGTCTCGTCCTGGATCTGGTTGATCATCTTGCCCTTCGGGCCGATGACCTCGCCGATCTTGTCGACGGGGACCTGGACGGCGATGACGCGAGGAGCGAAGGGGCTCATCTCGTCGGGCACGTCGATGGCCTCGTTCATGACGTCGAGGATGTGCAGTCGGGCGTCACGGGCCTGGGTCAGCGCGCCGGCCAGGACCGAGGCGGGGATGCCGTCGAGCTTGGTGTCGAGCTGGATGGCCGTGACGAACTCACGCGTGCCGGCGACCTTGAAGTCCATGTCACCGAACGCGTCCTCGGCGCCGAGGATGTCGGTGAGTGCGGCGTACTGCGTCTCACCGTCGACCTCGTCGGACACCAGGCCCATGGCGATGCCGGCAACCGGGGCGCGCAGCGGCACACCGGCATTGAGCAGCGACAGGGTAGAGGCGCAGACCGAGCCCATCGACGTCGAACCGTTGGAGCCGAGAGCCTCGGACACCTGGCGGATCGCGTAGGGGAACTCCTCGCGGGTCGGCAGCACGGGCATGAGGGCCCGCTCGGCCAGCGCACCGTGGCCGATCTCGCGACGCTTGGGCGAACCCACGCGACCGGTCTCACCGGTGGAGAACGGCGGGAAGTTGTAGTTGTGCATGTAGCGCTTGCGCGTCACCGGCGACAACGTGTCGAGCTGCTGCTCCATGCGGAGCATGTTCAGCGTGGTGACACCCATGATCTGGGTCTCGCCGCGCTCGAACAACGCCGAACCGTGCACGCGGGGCAGGACCTCGACCTCGGCGCCCAGGGCGCGGATGTCGGCCAGGCCACGGCCGTCGATGCGGACCTTGTCCTTGAGGATGCGCTGGCGGATGAGCTTCTTCTGGACCGAGCGGTAGGCAGCCGACAGCTCCTTCTCGCGGCCCTCGAACTTCTCGGCGAGCGACTCCTTCATGGAGTCCTTGATCTCGTCGATGCGGTCCTCGCGCTCCTGCTTGCCCGCGATGGTGAGCGCCTCGGCCAGGTCGCCGGCGACGGCACCCTCGACGGCGGCAAACGCGTCGTCCTCGTAGTCGAGGAAGATCGGGAACTGCTGGATCTCCTTGGCGGACTTGCCCGCCAGCTCGGCCTGGGCCTCGCAGAGAACCTTGATGAACTTCTTGGAGGCCTCGAGGCCCTCGGCCACGACCTCCTCGGTCGGCGCCTGCTTGCCCTCGTTCTTGACGAGGTCCCAGGTCGACTCGGTGGACTCGGCCTCGACCATCATGATGGCGACGTCGTCGCCCGCGATGCGGCCGGCCACGACCATGTCGAACGTCGAGCGCTCGATGTCGGAGAAGTTCGGGAACGCGACCCACTGGCCGTCGATCAGCGAGACGCGGACGCCACCGATCGGACCCGAGAACGGCAGACCCGAGATCTGGGTCGAGGCGCTCGCGGCGTTGATGGCCAGCACGTCGTACTGGTGGTCGGGGTTGAGCGCCAGCACCGTGATGACGACCTGGACCTCGTTGCGCAGGCCCTTGGTGAAGGTCGGGCGCAGGGGGCGGTCGATCAGGCGGCAGGTGAGGATCGCGTCGGTGGACGGGCGGCCCTCACGACGGAAGAACGAGCCGGGGATCTTGCCCGCGGCATACATGCGCTCTTCGACGTCGACGGTCAGGGGGAAGAAGTCGAATCCCTCGCGCGGGTGCTTCCCGGCGGTGGTGGTGGAGAGGAGCATCGTGTCCTCATCCAGGTAGGCGGCGACTGCGCCTCCGGCCTGCTTGGCCAGGCGTCCGGTCTCGAACCGGACCGTGCGGGTACCGAACGAACCGTTGTCGATGGTCGCTTCGGCGAACTGGATCTCTGGACCCTCCATTGGGCCCTCCTTCTTTGTGGTCTAAATGACCCTGTGCATCGTCGTTGTGCACGGGCGTGCTTCTTTGGTCGAACCTGTATGCAGTTGTGTCGGCACCGCTTGCGCGGGCCCCATCACAGGAAAAGCGGCCCTCAGTTGTGAGGGCCGCTCCCTTGCGAAGCTTATCGGCGCAGACCGAGGCGCTTGATCAGCGAGCGGTAGCGCTCGATGTCGACGCTCTCCAGGTAGCGCAGGAGCCGGCGGCGCTGGCCGACCAGCAGGAGCAGGCCGCGACGGCTGTGGTGGTCGTGCTTGTGCTGGCGCGAGTGCTCGGTGAGGTCGAGGATGCGCTGGGTCAGCATCGCGATCTGCACCTCGGGGGAGCCGGTGTCGCCCTCGTGCGTGGCGTACTCGGTCATGATCTTCTTCTTGACGTCAGTGCTCAACGGCATGGGTCGACACTTCTCCTTCGTGGAATCGTTGCGCGGTGCGCCAGGGCTGGTTCACCTGGGCTCTCTGGATCCGCGGCCGGTCTACGGCGGGGTCAAGGCTACCAGCGGGTCGGGTGTGCCCCTAATCGCCGCCGCCCTCCCCCCGGCGCCGCGAATCCGGTGTTGGATGGCGGCATGGACATGCCCAAGCACAGTGACGCCGCCAAGGACCACTTCCGGACCCTCATCACGCAGGCGCCGGGGGTCGAGGTCAAGCCGATGTTCGGCAGCCTCGGCGCGTTCGTCAACGGCAACATGTTCGCGGGGCTCTTCGGGGAGTCGGTCGGGGTCAAGCTCGACGAGCCCGGCCTCGAAGAGCTCCGGGCCCTGCCGGGGACGGGACCGTTCGGACCCGCGCAGCGGCCCATGAACGGCTGGCTGTCGCTGCCGGCGGACCTGCCCGACGAGGACAAGTCCGGCTGGACCGATCGGGCCCGCGACCACATCGCCACCCTGCCGCCCAAGCTCAAGAAGCCCAAGGCGGCAGCCAAGCCCAAGAGCTGAGCCCAACAGCTGAGCCCAGGGGCGCCGGGCCCGGTCCCTCGACGGGCCCGGCCGGCAACCGGTCCCGCCGGGCGGCTCAGCCGCGGGCGCCGACCGGCTCACGCTCGCGGTTCCGGTCCGGCCCGGGACCGGGCTCCGGTTCGGGGCCGCGTGGCCGGCTGGCGCGCGCCTGCAGGAACCGGCGCGCGGGCCGCTCGACGAGGACGTGCATGCCCCACGCGGCGACTCCCAGCACGACCACGATGCCGGCGACGGCCAGACCGGCCGACCACCAGGCCCCGTCACCCCACTCCCGCAGCCACCGCACGACGTCCCGCAGCAGGTAGTGCGTCATGTAGAGGCAGTACGACGCCTGCCCCGCGGCCACCATGCCGGCCCGCGACAGGAGGGACCCGAACCAGCCGGCGCCACTGGCGACCACCGCCACGGTGAGGCCGAGGGCAGGCGCCATCCAGTAGTCGCCACCCGCCGCCGCGGGCACCAGCGCGGGCACGGCGACGACGAGCGGCAGGGCCCACGCCAACCGGCCGAAGCGCGCACCGCCCCGCAGCCAGGCGAGGCACAGGAACATCCCACCGACGAACTCACCGAGGATGCGCACGAAGAACAGCTGCTCGAGGTTGCCGTTGGGCAGGGCGAAGGCCGCGTAGACCCCGAGCATCACGGCATACGAGCCGGCCGCGAGCAGCAGGGCGGACCTGGCCCGCCAGACACGGGCGACGAGCACGAAGAGGACCGGTGCGCAGAGGTACGCGAACCACTCGGAGCTGATCGACCAGGCCGGGCCGTTGAAGCTGGGCCGGTCGTTCCACCAGTTCTGCACCATGAAGACGTTCTGGACGTATGCCGCGGGCGTGCGGCGGTGCCCGCCCTCACCGACGCCGAGGGACCCGACCACCGCGGCCATCAGCAGGTCGACGTGGAGCGCCACCACGTGGACCGGCCACACCCGCGCGAACCGGTTGCGCACGAAGGCGACGCTGCGGGACCACGAGAAGGTGCCCATCGAGTCGGCGTAGTTGTAGGCGAGGATGAACCCGCTGAGCGGGAAGAAGAGGTCGACCCCGAGGTAGCCGGCCCCCATGAAGGTGTCGGCGAACGACAGCCACGGCGCCAGCGCGAGCACGTCGTCCCGGAAGTGGAACAGGACGACCCACACGGCCGCGAGAACGCGCAGGCCGGTGAGGGCGGGCAGCGCGGGGCGCCGACCCGTGGTGGGGGAAGTCAGTGTCCAGACACCGCCGTCGGGGAGCCGACCGTGTTCCACTCGTCGGCGCGCAGCCCGTAGACCGCGAGGTCGGTCCACTGCTCCTTGAACCACGACGCCTTCTCGAACAGGGCCTCGCGACGCATGCCGAGCCGCTCGCAGATGCGCGCGGAGGCGGTGTTCTCGGGCTCGAGCTGGGCCCACACCCGGTGCACCCCCAGCTCCTCGAACGCCGCGCGCACCAGCGCGCGGGCCGACTCGGTGGCGTAGCCCCGGCCCTGCACGTCGGGTGTGAAGACCCAGCCGATCTCGGCCTGCCGGCCGTCGGCGCCGTCGAGCCCGTCGAGGTGGATCAGCACGTCACCGACGACGCGACCGTCGAGCTCGACGGCCAAGGTCAGGATGCGGGACGTGTCGTCGACCCGACCCGCCGTGGCGCGCTCGGCCACGAGGTCCTCCACCTGCTCCCGGGTCTTGGGCTCCCCGGGGATGTACCGCACGACGTCAGGGACCGACCGGTACGCGAAGACATCGTCCTCGTCGCCCGGCCGGAAGCTGCGCAGCAGCAACCGGTCGGTGGCGATGGGAAGGCGCACGCGCGGCATACAGGGGGCTCCGAACTGTCCGGGAGCGGACGGTGAGGTCGTGGGGTCAGAGGTTGATCATGTGGCCGGCGATTCCCTCGACGGCCTCCTTGACGGCCTCGGAGAGCGTCGGGTGGGCGAACACGTTGCGTGCCACCTCGTCGGCGGTGAGGTCCCACTTCTGGGCGAGGGTCAGGGCCGGCAGCAGCTCGGTCACGTCGGGCCCGATGAGGTGGGCGCCGATGATCTCGTTGTGGGTGGCGTCGGCCACCACCTTGACGAAGCCGACCGCGTCGCCGAGACCCATCGCCTTGCCGTTGGCGGAGAACGGGAACTTGGCGACCTTGACGTCGTAGCCCTTGTCCTTGGCCTGAACTTCGGTGTAGCCGAACGAGGCGATCTGCGGCTGGCAGTAGGTCGCCCGCGGGATGAAGTCGTAGTCGACCGGCATCGTCTCGGCGTCGGCCATCGTCTCGGCGGCGACGACGCCCTGCGCCTCGGCGGTGTGCGCCAGCATGAGCTTGCCCGTGACGTCACCGATCGCGTAGACGTTCGGGACGTTGGTGCGGCAGTGGTCGTCGATGACGATGGCGCCACGCTCGGTGGCCACGCCGAGCGCCTCGAGGCCGTAGCCCTCGAGCCTCGGGGCGAAGCCGATCGCCTGGAGCACCTTGTCGGTCTCGATGACCTGCGACTCGCCACCGGCGGCGGGGGACACGGTCACGCGGACCTTGTCGCCGCTGTCGTCGATGGACTCGACCTTGGTGGACAGCATGATGGTGATGCCGAGCTTCTTGTAGTGCTTGAGCAGCTCCTTGGACACCTCGGCGTCCTCGGTGGGGACCATGCGGTCGAGGAACTCGACGATGGTGACGTCGACGCCGAAGTTCTTCATGACGTAGGCGAACTCGACGCCGATGGCCCCGGACCCGGCGATGACGATCGAGCCGGGCAGCTGGTCGGTGAGGATCTGCTCCTCGTACGTCACGACGCGGTCGGACAGCGACGTGCCCGGGATCAGGCGGGTGGTGGCGCCCGTGGCGATGATGAGCTTGTCGAAGGTGACCGTCTGCTTCTCGCCGCTGTTGAGCGCCACGTCCATCGAGGTCGGGCTGGTCAGGGTGCCCCAGCCGTCGATCTCGGTGATCTTGTTCTTCTTCATGAGGAAGTGGACGCCCTTGACGATGCCGGCCGACACGGTGCGCGAGCGTGCGTGCGTCGGACCGAACGACATCGTGGCGTCGCCGACGATCCCGAACTTGTCCTTCTCGTGCTGGAGGATGTGGCTCAGCTCGGCATTGCGCAGCAGCGCCTTGGACGGGATGCACCCGACATTGAGGCAGACGCCGCCCCAGTACTTGGACTCGACCACAGCGGCCCTGAGGCCCAGCTGCGAGGCGCGGATCGCCGCGACGTACCCGCCAGGACCTGCACCGAGAACGACAACATCGAAGTCAGCCATGCGCGCCAGCCTACTGACTGAGGGCCGCGCACCCCACTTCGCCTGCTCACGGCAGCGTGCGCAGCACGTCGTACACCGAGCGTGCTGCGGGTGCCGCCGTCTCGCCGCCCGTGCCGCCCTGGGAGACCACGACGGCCACGGCATACCTCGGTCTGGTGGCGGGCGCGTAGGACACGAACCACGCCGTGTCCTGGGCCCCGAAGGCCTCCGCGGTCCCGGTCTTGCCCGCCACGGGCCAGTCGCGCAAGGGGAAGCCACGGAACGCACCGGCAGCCGTGCCCTCGGACACGACCGCGCGCAGCGAGTCGCGCAGGAACGCCAGGGTGCCGGGAGGGAAGGAGACCTTCCCGGCCGCCGTCGGGGCCAGCTGCTGGTGCCCGCCCGGGCCCTGGAAGCCGCTCGCCACCTGCGGCGTCCACAGCGTCCCGCCGTTCGCGATGGCCGCGTAGGCCCTCGCCATCTGCAGCGGGGTCACGGCGATGTCGCCCTGCCCGATCGCGAAGTTCGCGGCGTCCCCGGCGCGGAACGCGAACCCGCTCTGGCAGTTCTCGACCGCGAGCGCGGAGAGGTACTTCGCCCGGGCGGGGTCGGTGCGGGCCACCTCGGGGTACCCGCTCCTGGCGCGCCGGCAGGTGTCCTCCTTGGTGTCGCGCCAGGTGGCGGCCTTCCACTCGCGGTCGGGGATGCGCCCGGCCTGCTCCCCCGGGAGGTCGATTCCGGTGGGGCGACCGAGCCCGAACGAGTCCGCCATCCGCACGAACGGGTCCTTGGCGTCGGACTTCGCGGCAAGGCCACCCTGGGCCACCCAGGACCGGTAGGCGAAGTCGTAGAAGATGGTGTCGCACGAGATCGCCAGCGCCTTGCGGAGGCCGATCCGCCCGTACGCCCGCGACTCGTAGTTGGCGAACCTGCGGTTGCCGATCGTGTACGACGACGTGCAGTCGTAGGTGCCGGTGAGCGAGTTGCCCGCAGCCACCGCCGCAGGCAGGCTCACGGCCTTGAAGGTCGAGGCGGGCGGGTAGGTCGCGGAGGTCACCCTCGAGATGAGGGGCGTCCCGGCCTGCGGGCGGGTCAGCCCGGCGAGGGCGCTCTCGCTGATCCCCCCGCTCCAGACATCAGGGTCGTATGCCGGGTAGCTCGCTGCCGCGAGCACGGCGCCGTTGGTGGTGTCGAGGACCACGGCGGCAGCTCCATCGGCCTTGAGGCCACGGCGGTGGGCGCTGGCCACGGCCGACCGCAAGGCCCCCTCCGCCGCCCGCTGGACCCTGACGTCGAGGTGGGTGACGAGGTCGCGACCGGTGACGGGGGCCTGCTGCGAGACCTGGGCGGTGACGACCCCGCGGGGGTCGACCGCGACCGTGGTGCGTCCCGGCGTCCCGCGCAGCTCGGTGTCGTACTGCTGCTCGAGACCCGACCTGCCGACCAGGTCGAGGTCGCCGACCAGGCCCTGGGTGGACTCGACCTCCGCAGCCGTGGACCGGCCGAGGTAGCCCAGGACCTGGGCGGCGTTGACCGTCGACTGCTGGGGGTACTCGCGGACCGGTGCGGCGACCACCGCGATGCCCGGGTAGACGTCGGGTCGCTCCAGCAGGCTCAGGGCCCGCGTCGGGTCGGCTCCGGTCACCAGGGGCACCGGGACGAACGGCGAGCCGCCCCAGCAGGCCGGAGCCGGTGGCGCTCCCGGCGTGCCGCAGACGTGCACCTTGTCGACGAGCTGCTGCACCGGGACCCGGAGCACGCCCGCAACCCGCTGCAGCAGCGCCCGGCCACCGTCGGCAGAGTCAGCGATCACGGCCCGGTCGAGCGTCACGACCGTCTCGGAAGTGTTGTCCACCAACGGGATCCCGATGCGGTCGAGGATGCGCCCGCGCAGCGCCGGCTCGCTGACCGTGCGCGTGTTGACGGTCTCGGCCGCTCGCTGGTAGTCGGCGTGCTCACCGATCTGGACCTGGCCGAGCCGGCCCAGCAGGGCGCCCATGAGGCTGACCACGACGAGGCCCAGCACCCACAGTCGCGCCGACTGGTCGCGGGGTCGCCTCACCATGCCCGGCGCCGCCCCAGCCACTGCTCGAGCCGCACCAGCCACGGCACCATGAGGACACAGCACCCGCTGGTGAGGACGAACCAGGCCCCCACGGCCTCCAGCCGGACCGGGGCACCCGAGAGCAGCGCCACGAGCACCCGACCACCCCCGAGCGCCGCCGCGCAGCCGACGCTCACGACGGCCAGCCAGCCCACCGGGCTGATGCCCTCACGGCGTCCCGCGCCGGCGACGAGGCCCACCACGGCATACAGCAGGGCGCTGGTGCCCAGCACGGGCGAACCGGGCGGGACCAGGTCGGTGAGCCAACCGGCGGCCAGCCCGACGAGGGCGCCGCGCGAGGGGCCCACGAGGAGCCCCGCGGCCACCACGACCGGCAGCGCGAGGTCGGGCAGCAGGACCGGCGAGCGCGACGCCACGGTGACCGTCGCGAGCACTGCGACGAGCAGGAGCAGCCCCCGGAGTACGACCACGGCCCTGGTCCGGGGCACGTCAGCCACCACCCGTCGCACTGGGGCGCGGGGTCGAACGCGCCGTCGTGAGCAGGACCCCGACGACGTCGAGGGCGGTCACGTCGACCGCGGGCCGGACGGCCGCTGACGGGGTGAGGTCGCCGGGCGACTGGTCCGTGGCCATGACCTCCCCGACCGGTATGCCGGCCGGGAAGGGTGCGCCGCCCACGCTGCCGAGGGTCTCGAGCCGGTCGCCGGCGTGCAGGGCCCCGCGCTCGACGACGCTCAGGCTGAGCTGGCCCGCCGGCCGGCGGTGGGGGCCCTTGGCTCCGCTGCCGACCGTGCCGAGGACCCCGGCGCTGCCGACCCGGACACCCACGGCGAGGTCGGCGCTGCCGAGGAGGAGCACGTCGGCCGTCCACGGGGCGACCGACACGACCCGCCCGACGAGTCCGTCAGCCGCCACGACGCACTGGTCGAGCCCGATGCCGTCGCGGGACCCCACGTCGATGGTCACGCGCTCCGGCCCGGCTGCCCCCTGACGACCCACGGCGACGACGCGTCCCGGGACCAGGGCGCGGCCGCGGGCGGCGGGTGCGGCGAGCAGGCGCCGCAGCTCGCGAGCGGCTTCGGCGTCCCGGGCGTCGACCTGGGCCTCGACCGCCTGCTCGATCTGCTCCCCCTGGGCCGCGTCCCCGCCCGTGGACATCAGCCTCTGGAGCGGGCCGAACGTCGCACCCCCAGCACTGCGCAGGACACCCGGGCCCGCGGCCCCCGCGAGGTCGGCGACCATGACGACGAGGGTCAGCGCCAGCAGGGCGGTGAGCAGGCGGCGGCGGGACGGTCGGGGCATGGCTCAGTAGCGACGGGTGTCGACCAGGACGCGCTCGAGGGTGCCGAACTCCTCGACGCAGCGGCCAGACCCTCGCACGACGGCGCGCAGCGGGTCGTCGGCGACACGGACCGGGACGCCGAGCTCGTGGCGCAGCCGTTCGTCGAGGCCGCGCAGCAGTGCGCCGCCACCGGTGAGGGTGATGCCGCCGTCGAGGATGTCGCCGGCCAGCTCGGGCGGGCAGACGTCGAGCGTCGCGCGGACGAGGTCGACGATCTGCAGCACGGGGCCCTCGATCGCCCGACGCACCTCGGCGCTGGAGATGGCGACCGTCTTGGGCAGCCCGGTGACGAGGTCACGTCCGCGGACCCGGGTGCTGCCCTCCTCGCGGAGCGGGAAGGCAGAGCCGACGGCGATCTTGATGTCCTCGGCGCTGCGCTCCCCCAACAGCAACGAGTACTCGCTCTTGACGTGCGCGATGACGGCCTCGTCGATCTCGTCGCCGCCCACCCGCACCGAGCGGGCGGTCACGATGCCGCCGAGGCTGATGACGGCGACGTCCGTGGTGCCACCGCCGATGTCGACCACCATCGACGCCGCGGTGTCGTTGACCGGCAGGTCGGCCCCGATGGCGGCGGCCATGGGCTCCTCGATGACGTAGACCCGCCGCGCTCCGCAGCGGACGGCGGCGTCCTCGAGGGCTCGTCGCTCGACCCCGGTCACCTCGCTGGGGACGCAGACCACGATGCGCGGACGGACCAGCCGCGAGGGGCGCACCTGGTCGACGAAGTACCGCAGCATCCGCTCGGTGACGTCGGCGTCGGAGATCACGCCGTCCTGGAGCGGCCGGATCGCCCGGACGTGCCCCGGCGTGCGGCCGAGCATCTCCTTGGCGCGGGTCCCGGCGGCCACGAGCTTGCCGGTGCCGGCCTCGATCGCGACGACGGACGGCTCGTCGAGGACGACCCCCCGGCCCTTCTCGTAGACGAGGGTGTTGGCGGTCCCCAGATCGATCGCGAGGTCCCGACCCAGCGACAACCAACCCCGTGCAGCACCCACGCCGCGATGCTAGGTCGGCCCTCGGCGCAACCGGTGGAGCCGCGCCCGGAGCCCGCCGATAGTGGTGCGCGAGTGACGGGTGTGACGTCGTCGGCGGCGGGTGACCCACCTCGGTGCGTCCGGCCCACGACGGTTCGTGGGCCGGGCGCACTGCGGCAGGCCAGCCCGTCAGGCTGCCAGCGACGCCTCCACCGGTCGCCGAGCCGCGGCGGGCTTGGCGCGCATGGCACCTCGCAGCCGCCACGCCCCGAAGACCGCGAGCAGGCTGATCGCGACGTGCACCCCGATGAAGAGGCTGCCGAGCCCGGCGCCGAGGATCACCCCGGCCACCAGCGGACCCACCGCCGAGAAGCCGGTCTGCAGCGCCGTGAACAGGCCCAGGGTCGTGCCCACCAGGCCCGACGGCGCCAGGCTGGCGGTCAGCGGGTTGAGCACGGGGGCGTACATCGTCTCGCCGACCGCGAAGATGCCGAAGGTGGTCACGAACAGCACGGCCGCCAGCTCGGGCGCCAGCGACGAGGCCGCGAGCACCAGCCACGAGACCGTCCAGACCAGACCCACCCCCATGAGCAGGGTGGCACCGGACCGGTTCGCGGTCACCTTCACGACGACCATCTGCAGGGCGATGATGACGACGCAGTTGACTGCGGCGGCGAGCCCGATGGTGGTCTCCTCGACGTGCAGCACCGTGAGGGCGTATGCCGGGAGGCCGGACTCGAACTGCGCGTAGAAGCCCAGCGCGAGGGTGACGGTGACGAGGGCGGTCCAGCGCAGGGCGGGGATGGCCCAGATCGCGCGGAGGGCCTGGCGGGGGCTGCCGGGACCGACCCCCTGGTGGGCGGGTCCGGCCACGTCGTCCGCGCGCACCGGGGCACCCCAGCGCTGGAGCCCGGCAGCGACGAGCAGCAGCGCCGAGATCACGAACCCGGCCCCAGCCGTCGCGAAGGCCGGCCACATGCCGTCGGCCCGGTCGAGGTCGACGACGTACCCGGCCACGAAGGCCCCGACCGCCATACCGAGAGCCTGTCCGGTGAACTGCCACGCGAACACGCGTCGTCGGTCCGAGCCGCCGACCCAGCGCAGGACGAGGACCGACTGGGCGGGGCCCGCGGCCGTGATGCCCAGGCCGAAGACGAACATGCCCAGCAGGAAGGACGTCGGGCTCCCGGCCCAGACCAGCGAGACGGCGCCTGCGGCGGCGACGAGCTTGGCAGCCACGGCGACCACAACGGGGTCGAGCCGGTCGGCCAGGCGTCCGCCCACCGGAGCCGCCAGGAGCGCGCCGACGGAGAACAGGCTGGACGCGGCCGCCGCGACCAGCGAGCCCCAGCCGCGCGTGGTCGCGGCGTAGGCGTACTGGTAGGGCAGGACGGTGCCCCAGCCGAGCATGGCGACGGCGGAGGCGAGGATCAGGAGGCGGGCGCGCATGAGGAGGTCAACAGTTCTTCGAGTCCGAATATTTCGATATCGAAATCTTAGCATGCGAAGATGCAGCTATGCCCCCGCGGTCGAAGCGCGCCAAGAGCGCCGAGGAGCAGTACCAGGAAGCCGTCGCGACCTATGTCGCCGCCGGTGGCGACGAGTCGGTGCAGCGGGTCATCACCGCCGTGAACTCCGTCAGCCGCAAGCTCGAGCAGTGGTACACCCGGCAGCTGGTGGACCTCGACCTGTCGCACGGCGAGTGGTCGGTGGTGGCCCAGCTCGCCACGTCGGAGGGCAGGCCGGTGACGCCCAGCCGGCTGGCCGACGCCACCAACGTCGCCGCCTCCTCGATGACTCACCGGCTCGACAAGATGACCGAGCGCGGACTGGTGCGCCGCTCCCCCGACCCCGACAACCGGACCCGCGTGCTCGTCGAGCTGACCGACCAGGGGTGGGAGCTGTTCGAGGCGGCCGTCCGCGAGGCGAACGTCGTCGAGTCCGACGTGCTGGCGGGCCTCACACGCAAGGAGCGCGGCCAGCTGGCCGCGCTCCTCGAAGTGGTGATCAGCAGTCTCGACGACCTCGAGACGCCCTAGCGGTCAGACGGCCAGAGGGTCAGAGGTCAGCCGGTCAGGCGGCTTGCGGTCAGAGGTTCGGGAACCAGATCGCGATCTCGCGGGCCGCCGACTCCGGGGAGTCCGAGCCGTGCACGATGTTCTCCTGGACCTTCTTGCCCCAGTCGCGGCCGAGGTCGCCGCGGATGGTGCCCGGCAGCGCGGCCGTCGGGTCCGTGGCGCCGGCGAGTGCACGGAAGCCCTCGATGCAGCGGTTGCCCTCGATGACGACCGCGGTCACCTGGCCGCTGGACATGAACTCGACGAGCGGCTCGTAGAACGGCTTGCCCTCGTGCTCGGCGTAGTGCTCGGCGAGCTGCTCGCGGGTCGGGGTGGTCACCGCCAGGGCGGCGAGGGTGTAACCCTTGGCCTCGATCCGGCGGAGCACCTCGCCGGAGAGGCCGCGGGCGAACCCGTCGGGCTTGACCAGGACAAGGGAGCGTTCGGTCTGCGTCGTCACGGGGCCACCCTACCGAGCCGCCCCTGGGCTACGGTCGCCGAGTGACGGCGAGCGGCGGGAGCGAGCAGCGGTCACCGCGCTGGGCGGTCTGGGCGTGGGCCGCGCAGCCGGCATACCTCGTCGTCGAGGTCGGGGCCGCCGTGTCCACCGGCGTGCTCTACACGCTGCGCGACGACACCATCAGCGCCCTCGGCACCACGTGCACCTACCCGGCTGCGGTCGTGGCGTCGGCGAGCACGGTCGGGGCGGGCGAGGGCTGCTCGTCCGCACCCTGGGTGATGAACGCGGCCTTCGTCGCCTTCGGCGTCCTGCAGGCGATCGGCGCGCTGCCGTGGGTCGCCGGTCGCGGCCGACGGGCATTCGTCGGCTGGCTCTGGCTGGTGGCGGGCCTGGCCTCCGTCGCGGTCGGCCTCCTGCCCGTCGACGTGCACCCGACGGCCCACGCGCTGGTCGCCCTGCCGGTCTTCGTGGCCCAGCCACTGGCCCTGCTGCTGCACCCCCGGCTGGTCCGCGGTCGGGCGTTGCGCGTGACGGGCTGGGCGCTGGCCGCCGTGAGCGTCACGGGAGCAGTCGTCTTCACCGCCCTCCTGGGGCGGTGGGAGTGGGTGGGCGTGGCCGAGCGGGCGGCCATCTGGCCGGCCAAGCTCTGGCTGGCACTGGCGGCGCTCGCGCCGCTGTTCGCCACCCGGGCTCGTCCTGGGGCCGGCTAGGAGGCGGACGCCTGGCGCTCGCGCTCGGCGACCTGGTCCTCGACCCGGCGGCACAGGACCAGGGACCCCACCCACAGGATGAGGAACATCGCGCCGACCACGAGCATCAGCGGAACCACGAACGCCGTCGCGAGAGTGACCGCCTGGATCACCCAGCCCAGGGTCACACCCCAGGGCCGGCGCATGAGGCCGGCCGCGAGGAAGCACAGCACGGCGAGCCCCAGCCCGGTCCAGAGCCACCGGGCGCCACCGCTGTCACCCTCGGCGTCGGCCAGCCCCCGCGCCACCAGCGCGGCCAGGAAGATGACGAGGCCCTGGCTGGCGAGGACGGTGGCCAGCATGCGCCAGGTGAACTTGCCCAGCGCGCCGTAGAGGACGACTCCCCTCATCGGCCACCGCGACCGCTGTCGCGAAACCTGGTGAGCAGCCAGAAGACGACTGCCACCACGAGGACCAGGACGACCAGTTTGCCGATCATGGTCCTGAGGGTATGCCGCGTGGTCCCGTTCGCGGTCCTCCGGGGCGTCCTGAGGGCGTACTGTCGGCATACGGAGCCATTCAGGCTTCCTAGCGCTGGGAGCGCACCATGGCCGACAAGTCACCCCGACAGCACCTGGCCAAGAAGGCCGGCAAGTCCATCAAGGAGAAGCGGGCCGAGAAGCACGCCAAGGCCGACGCCAAGAACCACCTGGACGTCGGGCAGCTGGGCAAGAAGTAGGCACGCAGTACCGGTCGGCCCCAGGGCCTCAGACGTCGGTCGCGCCGAGGAGCATCCTGACCTCGGCCGCCGTCGTCACCGACCCGGTGGCCAGCACCCCGCCGCCGACCCCGCCCTCGTCGGCCAGCCCGGCCGCGGTGTCGAGCGCGTCCGGCAGGTCCTGCACGATCGTGACCCGGTCCTCGCCGAAGATGTCGACGGCCAACTCGCCGAGGTCGTCGGGTCGCATCGCCCGGGGTGAGGTCGTGCGCGAGATGACGACGTGGTCGAGCACCGGCTCGAGGATCTCGAGCATCTCGGTGGCGTCCTTGTCCTTGAGGATCGCGACCACCCCGATGATGCGGGCGAAGTTGAAGGACTGCTCCAGGGCCGTGCGCAGGGCCAGCGCCCCCGCAGGGTTGTGGGCCGCGTCGACGATGACGGTGGGCGACCGCCGGACGATCTCGAGCCGGCCGGGCGAGGCCGCCGTCGCGAGTCCCGCGCGCACGACCTCGGGGTCGAGCCGCTGCTCGGCCCCACCGAGGAACGCCTCGACCGCCGCGACGGCCGTCATGGCGTTCTGCAGCTGGTGCGGCCCGTGCAGCGGGAGAAACAGGTCGTCGTACTCGCCCGCTAGGCCCTGCATCGAGAACTGCTGACCCCCGAGGGCGACGTCCGACGCCCGCACGCCGAAGTCCACCGACTCGACGACCAGCCTGGCGCCGACCTCCTCGGCGCGCGCTCGCAGGATCTCGAGGACCTCGGGGTGGGGTTGCAGCGCGGAGACGACGATCGCGCCGTCCTTGATGATGCCGGCCTTCTCGGTGGCGATCAGCTCGACGGTGTCGCCGAGGAAGTGCTGGTGGTCCAGGTCGATCGGCGTGACCACCGCCACGGTGCCGTCGGCGACGTTCGTGGCGTCCCACCCACCGCCCAGCCCGACCTCCACGATGGCGACGTCCACGGGCGCGTCGGCGAACGCGGCATACGCCACTGCCACCAGGACCTCGAAGTAGGTCATGCGCGGGTCGCCTGCGGCCACCGAGCTCGCATCGACCATCTCGATGAAGGGCAGCACCTCGTCGTAGGCCGCCAGGAACTTCTCCGAGCTGATCGGCTCACCGGACAGGGCGATCCGCTCGGTCATCGAGTGCAGGTGGGGCGACGTGAACCGGCCGGTCTTGACGCCCACCTCACGCAGCAGGGAGTCGATGATGCGGGTCGTCGAGGTCTTGCCGTTGGTCCCCGTCAGGTGGATCACCGGGTAGGTGCGCTGGGGGTCGCCGAGCAGCTCCATGACGGCCCGGATGCGGTCGAGGCTCGGCTGCAGGTCGTGCTCGGGGGCACGGGCGAGGATGGCCTCCTCGGTCTCGCGCATCCGCTTGATGATCTCGAGGTTGTGGGCGGCCTCGCGCTGGGCGGCATCGGGGGCTGGCATGCGCCCGATTGTCCACCACGCCCGGCGCCCCGGACGACTCGCGGTCGGGCGGTCAGGCCCGCATCAGCGTCGCGATGAGCCAGGCGGACTCGGTGCGGAGCCGCTCGGCGGCCCCGGCGTCGCCGGCCAGGTGACGGATCAGGCAGTTCTCGAAGAGTCCGTCGAAGACGGAGTATGCGGTGACCGACGAGACCGCGGGCTCGGTGCCGCCGAGCTCGGCGTGCCGTGAGACGACCCGCCAGATCATCTCCTCGAGCTGGCGGTCGAGGTCGACCACGGTGGGTTGCAGGGCCTGCTCGAACATGGCCTGAGATCGCATGTCGTACCAGAGCCGGTGCATCGCGGTGTCCTCGAGCATGGTGCCCACCAGGGCCTCGGCGAACAGGCCGGCGAGCTCGTCGGCGGTGGCCGACTGCGTGACGATCTCGTCGTAGCGCGTGACGCAGTGCTCCTTGTAGCGGCGCACGCAGTACGTGATGAGCTCGATCTTGTCGCGGAAGTAGTAGTGCAGGACGCCGTGGGAGAAGGCGGTCTTCTGGGCGATCTCGCGCAGGCTGGTGCGGGCGAAGCCCAGCTCGCCGAGGGTCTCGAGGGTCGCGTCCGCCAGCTCGCCGCGGCGTGCCTCGAACTTGTCGACGCGAGCACGCTCGAAGCGCTCGAGCCTGGGCTCCACGACCTGCGTCACGCCGACCTCCTCCTGGGCTCTCGTGGGGGGTCGTGTCGGGTGCTGACCCTCCTCCTGGCGTGCCGAGCATACCGACCACGGCTGTCTTGACGAGTGTCAAGGAAAGTCTTGACAGATGTCAAGATTCGAGAGCACGCTGACCTCACGCCGGCCGGCTGCCGTGACAGCAACGCAGCCGGGCGGCGCCCCAGGCGGCCGACAGGTCCCGCCACCCCCGCCGGCAAAGGAGCCCGCCATGACCTCGATCGACCTCACCGGCCGCAAGGCACTCGTCACCGGAGGGGCCCAGGGCCTCGGCGAGGGCATGGCGGCCGCTCTCGCCGCGGCCGGGGCGACGGTGATGATCGCCGACATCCAGGACGAGGGCGAGCAGACCGCCAAGCGGCTCGGTGACCAGCACGGGTTCGTCCGGCTGGACGTCACCGACGACGAGAACTGGGAGTCGGCGGTAGCCGAGACGGTCGAGCGACTCGGCGGGCTCGACATCCTCGTCAACAACGCGGGCATCGAGATCACCAGCCTCATCACCGAGGTCTCGGCCGACGACATCCGCAAGATGCTCGAGGTCAACATCCTCGGCACGACCCTCGGTCTCAAGCACGGGCTGCGCGCCATGCGACCCGGCGGCGCCGCCGGTCAGGGCGGCAGCATCACCAACGTCGCCTCCGTCGCGGCGACCATCGCGTTCCCCGGCATCTCGGTCTACTCCGCCACCAAGTCCGCGGTCGACCGGCTCACCCGGGTGGCCGCGATGGAGTCCGGCAAGCTCGGCTACGGCGTGCGGGTCAACTGCATCTATCCCGGTCTGGTGCCGACGGCGATGGGCGCGGGTCTGGCCAACGACGTCGCGGCGCTGGGGCTTTTCCCCTCCCCCGAGGCAGCGGTCGGCGCGGTCATCGAGCTGACGCCCTCCGGTCGGCTCGGCCAGGTCGACGACATGGCTGACGCCGTCGTGTTCCTCTCCTCCGACGCCGCCAAGTTCATCACCGGGGCCGGGCTGCCGGTCGACGGCGGCATGGGCATGTGACCCCGCGGCCGGGCGCCCCTCGCGCCGGGCCGCACAGCCGCCACGCGGCATACCCCTCATCGAACTCGAACTCCCCACTCCCGAAAGGCTTTTGGCATGAGTGACAAGCCCGTCATCGTCTACGGCGCGTCCGGCTACACCGGACGACTGATCTGCGAGTACCTGCGCGAGTACAACGTCCCCTTCACCGCGGCCGGCCGCGATGCCGGCAAGCTCAAGTCGTCGATGGACTCCAACGTCGCAGGCATCGAGACCGCGCAGTACGACGTCGCCACCACGGAGCACACGGTCGAGGCGCTCACCGAGCTGTTCTCCGGCGCCTCCGTGGTGTGCAACACGGTGGGGCCCTTCGCGCGGTACGGCCCCGAGGTCGTCGAGGCCTGCCTGGCGGCCGGCGTGCACTACCTCGACACCACGGGCGAGCAGGACTGGGTCATCACCTGCGACGAGAAGTACGGCGCCGACTTCGCGGCGGCCGGTCTCCTGCTGGCACCGGGTGTCGCGCAGATGTACACCACCGGCGAGATCGCCGCGCAGCTGTGCCTCGAGAAGCCGGGGCTCGACACGCTCGACATCGCCGTGTTCTGGGGAGGCAGCCCCACCATCGCCTCGACGCAGACCATCCTCGTCAACGCGGCCATGTCCACCGCCCACTACCTCGAGCAGAACACCTACCAGCCGTGGGACCCCGAGGCCAGGCTCTACCAGCTCGCCATCCCCGGCCAGCACGAGCTCGCCCTGGCCCTGCCCTGGGGAGGCACGTCCCACCCGGTGTGGTTCAAGAAGGACCCCAGGGTCGCCAACGTCCGCGCCCTCGGAGGGGTGTTCAACCGTCCCCTCATGCTCGGCGTGCCACAGATCGTCGCGGCCGCGCTCGAGGCCACCAAGGACATGGACGTCGACGCGAAGTACGACGCCCTCGACGCGACCGCGGCCCAGGTCATGAACCAGATGCCGCCGCGCGAGAACCCCCGCGTCAACAAGTCGCTCGACTCCGTCCACGCCTCGGGTCCCCTCGGGCGCGCGCACTGCGTCATCCACGGCAACAGCAACTACAAGCAGACCGGACTGCTCCAGGCGTATGCCGCGTACTCGCTGCTGCAGCAGCCCCCGCACCGGGTGGGCTTCGCCTCGGCGTCGCAGGCGTTCGGCCACCGCGAGCTGCTCGGGGCGCTGCGGGCGTTCGGCCTGGTCATGGAGCCGGTCCTCACCGTCGAGAGCTGACCCATGCGGATCGTCGACTACCTGGACAAGGGCGCCTCCCTCGGTCCGGACGCCGCCTGCCTCACGACCGACGGCGTGTCGATGTCGTATGCCGCGGTGCAGGCGCTGTCTCGCAGGATCGCCTCGGCGCTGCGCGCCAGCGGGGTGCAGCCGGGCGGCAAGGTCGCGATCCTCTCGGCCAACGACCCCGTCGCGTTCACCTGCGTCTTCGGGATCAGCCGCGCGGGGGCCGTGTGGTGCCCGATCAACCCGCGCAACGAGGCCGCCGAGAACCGTGAGCTGCTCGGCCTGTTCGACTGCGAGGTCCTGCTGTTCCAGGAGTCGTTCGCTCCCCTGGTCGAGCGCATCCGCGACGACCTGCCGAAGGTCCACACCTGGGTCTGCCTCGAYGGCGAGGTGGACGGCGCCCAGGGCTGGGACGACTTCCTGGCCCGGGGCGGCGGCGACGGTGCTGCGGTGGACCTGCCCGATGTGGACCTGCCCCCTGTCGACCATGCCGCGGTCGACCTGTCCGGTGCCGACGACCTGGCCATGATCGTCGGCACCGGCGGCACCACGGGGCGACCCAAGGGCGTGATGCTGACCGGCACCAACCTCGAGACCATGTCGGCCCTCACGCTCATGGGCTACCCGTTCGACGGGCGGCCGGTCTACCTCGCCCTGGCGCCGCTGACGCACGCTGCCGGCGTCCTCTGCTTCCCGATCCTGTGCCTGGGTGGCGAGGTCGTCATCATGCGCAGCCCGGATGTCGGCGGCTTCCTCTCGCTCCTGGAGCGTCACCGGGTCACCCACACGTTCCTCCCGCCGACCTTGATCTACATGGTGCTGGGTCACGACGCCCTCGACGCGACGGATCTCTCGTCGTTGCAGTGCTTCTGGTACGGCGCGGCTCCGATGTCGGCAACGCGGTTGCAGGAGGCGCTCGAGCGCATCGGCCCGGTCATGGCCCAGCTCTTCGGGCAGACCGAGGCGCCGATGATGGTCTCGATGATGCCCCCGGCCGACCACTTCCGGCCCGATGGCTCCCTGGCCGTCGAACGCCTGTCGTCCGCCGGGCGGCCGGCGCCGCTGGTGACCGTGGCCATCATGGACCTCGACGGCCAGGTCCTGGGGCCGGGCGAGCGGGGCGAGATCGTGGTCCGGTCCTCGCTGGTGATGCCCGGCTACTACAAGAACCCCGACGCCACGGCCGAGGCGTCGCGGTTCGGCTGGCACCACACCGGCGACATCGGCTACCTCGACCCCGACAACTTCCTGTTCATCGTCGACCGGGCCAAGGACATGATCATCACGGGCGGCTTCAACGTGTACTCGACGGAGGTCGAGCAGGCGCTCATGCAGCACCCCGACCTCCAGGACTGTGCGGTCGTGGGGCTGCCGGACGAGAAGTGGGGCGAACGGGTCGAGGCAGTGGTCCAGGCACTGCCGGGCCGCAGCGTCGACCCCGCCGAGGTGGTCGCCTTCGTCAAGGCGCGCATCGGCGGGGTCAAGGCCCCCAAGGCCGTCCACGTGTGGTCGGACCTGCCTCGCTCCAAGGTGGGCAAGGTGCTCAAGACCGAGATCAAGACCGGCCTGCGGGCCTCCGAGGACGGCTGAGGCGTCCCAGGCCGGGCCAGGACCGGTGGGTCCGGCCCCCGCGGGTCAGAGCTTCATGACCTTGAGACGGACCGGCTCCCCGTCGCCCACGGTCGCCTCGGTGACGTCCTCGCGGGACGGCAGGGCGTCGAGCTGCGCGGCTGAGCCGAACTGGGTCGCCAGGGTCTCCTGCATGATGAGCCCCTGGTGGGCGATGGTCGCCTCCCACACAGCCTCGGAGCCCGTCACCGTCAGCGAGATCCGGTCGGAGACCTCGAGGCCGGCGTCGCGTCGCGCCTGCTGGACCGCACGGACGATGTCGCGGGCCAGACCCTCCTGGGCCAGCTCGGCCGTCACCTGCGTGTCGAGGACCACGAAGCCGCCGCCGGGCAGCATCGCGGTCGCCCGGGCAGCACCCTGCTGGTCGGCGTCGACCACCGTCTCCAGGGTGTACTCCCCCTCGACCAGCTCGAGCCCACCGGACGTCACGGTGCCGTCGGCCGCCACCGACCAGTCGCCGGACTTGCTGCCCTTGATGGCCTGCTGCACGTCACGACCCAGCCGCGGACCGGCCACGCGGGCGTTCACGCTGAGCCGCTGCGACACGCCGAAGTCGGCTTCGCTGGCCTCGGTGATGTCGCGCAGGGTCACGGTGCGCACGTTGACCTCGTCGGCCACGATCGCACCGAAGTCCTTGAGCGACGCGGCGTTCGCCGTGACCACGGTGAGGTCCTGCAGCGGGAGTCGGACGCGCAGTCCGCCCGCCTTGCGCAGCGACGACGCCGCCGAGCACACCTCCCGCGCGCGGTCCATGGCAGACACCAGCGCCTCGTCGACCGGCAGGTCCGTGGCGTCCGGCCAGTCGGTGACGTGCACCGAGCGACCGCCGGTCAACCCGCGCCAGATCTCCTCGGTCGTGAGGGGCAGCAACGGCGCAGCCACACGGCATACGACCTCCAGCGCCGTGTAGAGCGTGTCGAAGGCCTGCTCCGCGCCCGAACCCGACCCGGTGTCCCAGAACCGCTCCCGCGACCGGCGGACGTACCAGTTGGTCAGCACGTCCAGGAAGCCGCGCGTCGTCTCGCACGCGTTCGCGACCTCGTAGCCGTCGAGCTGCTCCTGCATGGTCGCGACGAACTGCCCGAGCTTGGCGAGCAGGTAGCGGTCGAGCGGGTCCGTGGACGCGGTCGACCACTTCGCCTCGTAGCCCTCACCGCCCCTGCCGTTCCCTCCCTCGGCAGCGTTGGCGTACAGCGAGAAGAAGTACCAGGTGTTCCACAACGGGATGATGACCTGACGGACCCCGTCGCGGATGCCCTGCTCGGTCACGACGAGGTTGCCGCCGCGCAGGATCGGCGACGACATGAGGAACCAGCGCATGGCGTCCGCGCCGTCGCGGTCGAAGACCTCGCGGACGTCCGGGTAGTTGCGCAGCGACTTGGACATCTTCTGGCCGTCGGACCCCAGGACGATCCCGTGGGACACGCAGGCCGAGAACGCCGGGCGGTCGAACAGCGCCGTCGCCAGGACGTGCAGCGTGTAGAACCAGCCACGGGTCTGGCCGATGTACTCGACGATGAAGTCGCCCGGGAAGTGGTGCTCGAACCAGTCGGCGTTCTCGAACGGGTAGTGCACCTGTGCGAACGACATCGAGCCCGAGTCGAACCACACGTCCAGGACGTCCTCGACGCGACGCATCGTCGACTGGCCCGTGGGGTCGTCGGGGTTGGGTCGGGTCAGCCGGTCGATGAACGGCCGGTGCAGGTCGGTGACCTCCACCCCGAAGTCGGCCTCGAGCTCGGCGAACGAGCCATAGACGTCGATCCGCGGGTACGCGGGGTTGTCCGAGCGCCACACCGGGATCGGGCTGCCCCAGAAGCGGTTGCGCGAGATCGACCAGTCGCGGGCGTTCTCGAGCCACTTGCCGAACTGGCCGTGCTTGATGTGGTCAGGGACCCAGTCGATCTGCTCGTTGAGCTCGAGCATCCGGTCCTTGAACTTGGTGACCTCGACGAACCAGCTCGAGACCGCCATGTAGATCAGCGGCATCCGGCAGCGCCAGCAGTGCGGGTAGGAGTGGTCGTAGGTCTCGCGGCGCAGCAGCACCGTGCCCTCGGTGACCGACCCGACGTCGCCCTCGCCACGGGTACGGGCCTTGAGGTGGTCGATGATCATCGCGTTGGCGTCGAAGACCTGCACGCCCTCGTAGTCCGTGACGGGGTACGTGAAGCAGCCGTCGGGACCGACCGGCACGACCGGCTCGATGCCCGCCGCATCCGTGACGATCTTGTCCTCCTCACCGAAGGCGCCGGCGGTGTGGACCAGCCCGGTGCCGTCCTCGGTGGTGACGAACTCCGCCGGGAACACGTGGTGGGCGCGCTCGTGCCCCACGAAGTAGGAGAACGGCGGCGTGAACGAGCGGCCGACGAGGTCGCTGCCCTTGAGCCGCTCCACGACCCGCGACGCCGGGTCGGTCTCGTTGGGGCCGAACAGCTCCTTGGCGTAGGCCGCCAGGCGAGCCTCACCGATGAGGTAGCGCTCGGTCGTCCCGGTGAAGTCGGACTCGACGACGACGTAGTCGATGTCAGGACCGACCATGATCCCGAGGTTGGCAGGCAGGGTCCACGGCGTCGTCGTCCACACGAGCGCGAGCTCGCCGGTCGACAGGCGCATGCCGACGGTCACCGCCGGGTCCTGCCGCATCTGGTAGACGTCGTCGTCCATCCGCAGCTCGTGGTTCGACAGCGGCGTCTGGTCGTTCCAGCAGTAGGGCAGGACGCGGAAGCCCTCGTAGACGTAACCCTTGTCGTACAAGGACTTGAACGCCCAGATGACCGACTCCATGTAGTCGGGGTTGAGCGTCTTGTAGTCGTTGTCGAAGTCCACCCAGCGGGCCTGGCGGGTGACGTACTCACGCCACTCCCCGGTGTACTTCAGCACCGACTCGCGGCACTTGGCGTTGAACTCCTCGATGCCGATCTCGAGGATCTCGTCCTTGGTCTTGATGCCGAGCTGGCTCATCGCCTCGAGCTCGGCGGGCAGCCCGTGCGTGTCCCATCCGAACCGCCGCTCGACCCGGCGGCCGCGCATCGTCTGGTAGCGCGGGATGAGGTCCTTGACGTAGCCGGTCAGCAGGTGGCCGTAGTGCGGCAGGCCGTTGGCGAACGGCGGCCCGTCGTAGAAGACGAACTCGTTGTCGCCGTCGGTGCCGGCCGAGCGGTTCTCGACCGAGGCGACGAACGTGCCGTCCTCGTCCCAGTACTTGAGGACGCGCTCCTCGATCTCGGGGAACCTCGGGGACGCGGGCACACCAGTCGTGCCGGGGTCGCTGGAGACCTTGGGATAGATCGGCTGGGCCTGCTGAGCCATGGTGTCGGCGGTCCTTCGTCAACTCGTGTGTCCACGAGGACGACGTCACCGGGATCTCCCGGCGCCACCGCGGTGCCACCTCGCTTGTCGCCGTCGCGCCCGGGACAACCGGACACGGCACACGACCGCTCTTGCCAGAGGCTGTGACGGGCCCACCCGTCCGGTTCTAGTGAGGAGCCTGGCGGTTTGCCGGGTGCTCCCGTTCTTCCGGAGGCTCACCGGTGATGGCCGGTTCAACGCCTGTGGGAAGCAGTCTAGCGGCCGTGACCAACCGCACGCTGCGCCATTCCCGGTGGGGGTCTGACCGAGCCCCCGGCGGTGTAGTGTGGCGGCGTTGCCCCAGGGCAACACCACGACGCAACCCAGGGGAAGCCGGTCCGATTCCGGCGCTGACCCGCAACCGTGAGCCGCCCACCGAGGCGGGAGCCGGAATGCCTGGAGTGCGGAGCGGCTCCATTTCCGTCGAGGTACGCGGGGCG
Source organism: Pedococcus sp. P2_E4 (assembly GCF_056403935.1). Classification (NCBI taxonomy): domain Bacteria; kingdom Bacillati; phylum Actinomycetota; class Actinomycetes; order Micrococcales; family Intrasporangiaceae; genus Pedococcus; species Pedococcus sp. P2_E4. The sequence goes on from NZ_JBFUEO010000006.1 coordinate 24,543, forward strand.
GAGCCCGGACACCAGTCCGAGGCCGCCCCCGACGTCGCAGCAGCGACGCGGGGGTTTTCACGTTCTCTGGTTGCCGGTGCACCCGTCGCGACACCGCTCGCAAGAAGAGGCACCATGCAGCACACCATCCGTCGGGCCCGCCCGGCCCGCGTCGTCGCGACCACCGGAGGGCTGGCCCTGGCCATCTCCCTCCTGGCGCCCGGAGCGGCCTTCGCCACCACGACCGAGCCGACCGTCACGACGACGGCACCCGCCCCCACGCAGACCACAGACCCGGCCCCCGGGTCGAGCACCCCCTCGACCGGCACCGGCTCGTCCACCACCACCGGGTCCCCGGCGTCGCCGACCTCGCCGACCGGCGCCGGCTCCCCGAGCTCGACCAGCACCACCGCGGGCACGTCGACCGCCACCGCCACCTCCGCCCCCTCCGCCCCGGGCGCTGGCCGCGGGTCGAAGGTTGCCGCCCCCTCCTCGAAGCAGGTCCCGTTCCGCGCGGGGGCAGCCCGCATCGTCCCCGGCACCCCGACCCAGCAGGCCGGGTACGCGGGTGGCTTCATCGTGCGCACCCTGGCCACGCGGGGCAACCACTACAACTACCCCGCCTCGACGTTCTTCGACGGCGGCAACACCATCGACGCGATCCTCGCGCTCGACGGGGCGAAGGTCGGCCAGACCGGTGCGGACGCGGCCCTGGACTACCTCGCGGGCAACGTCAACAGCTACGTCGGCACCCCCACCCCCTCCGACCCGTCCAGCCCCGAGACCTACGCCGGACCGCTGGGCAAGCTCGTCCTCGGGGTCGTGGCCCACGGCGGCGACCCGACCGACTTCGGCACGCAGGACCTCGTGGCGCGCCTCGAGGGGCTCCTCACACCGTCGGGCCGCTTCTCGGACCAGTCGAACTTCGGTGACCCGAGCAACCCTTCGGGCGACTACTCCAACACCATCGGACAGGCCCTCGACATCATCGCCCTGGGCCGTGCCACCGGCTCGGTTCCCGACACGGCCGTGGACTACCTGCTGGCTCAGCAGTGCACGGACGGCGGCTTCAGGGGCAACCTCGACGACGCCCAGGCACCGTGCACCAGCGACACGGACGCCACGGCCTTCGCCGCCCAGGCGCTGGTGGGGCTGCTCGGCGCCCTCGACCCGCAGACCGTCCAGGCGCTGAACAACCTCGCCTCCCGCCAGGCCGCGAACGGTGGGTTCCTCAACCAGGACGGCCAGTACAACGCCAACACCGCCGGCGTGGCCGCCCAGGCCTTCGCCGCCGGTGGCTTCACCGCCCAGCGGGCGCGGGCCCAGTCMTTCCTCGCCGGCCTCCAGCTCGACTGCACCGCGTCGGCGGCACTGCGAGGCGGCATCGCCTTCACGGCGGCCGACCTCGCCACCCTCAAGACGGCGTCGCCGACCTCGACGACCTACACGGCCGCCCTCGACCGCGCCCTGCGAGCGACCCCCCAGGCCGCCCTGGGGCTGGCCGGAGGCTCGCTGCTGACGGTGACCGCCGACGGCGCCACCGCGAGCGCTCCCACGTTGGGCTGCGCGGCGACCTCGACCACGACGACGACCAGCTCCACCACGAGCACGACCCCGACGTCGGCTGACCCGAGCACCAGCTCGGCACCCGCGGGCTCGGCGACGCCGGGCGACCTCGCCTTCACCGGCAGCAACGTCGCACCGATGCTGCTGCTCGCGCTGGCCCTGCTCGTCCTCGGCGCCGGGGCCCTGGTCATCGCCCATCGCAAGGGGGCGCACGCCTGATGCGCTCCGCTGCACGCCTGGTGGCCGCAACCCTGCTGGTCGTCGCCGGCGGCCTCACCCTGCCGGGTGGGGCCGCCCAGGCGGCGGCCTGCTCGGGCACGTCGGGCGTGACCGTGGTGATCGACTACGGCTCGAGCAGCACCACGCTCTGCTCGCCGGGCGACCCGTCCAGTGCGGGTGCCGCCCTGCGGGCCGTCGCGGGGGTCGACTACGTCCCCATGTACGGCCAGGGCGTCGTCTGCAAGATCAACGGCGTCCCGTCCAGCCAGACGTGCCAGCGCATGCCGCCCTCGAGCGCCTACTGGGCCTTCTTCCACGCGAGCCGCGGTGGCTCCTGGACGTACAGCTCGGTGGGGGTGGCCGACTACAACCCCGCACCCGGCTCTGTCCTCGGATTTGCGTTCGGCAGCGGCGGGGCGCCCAGCACGGCACCTCCGGCGGCGTCGGCGCCCGCTCCCAAGCCGTCGCCGAAGCCCGCTCCCAAGCCGTCGCCGAAGCCGAGTGCGTCGAGCTCCAGCAAGCCCGTCACCCCCCACGCCACGTCGGGCAGCGCCGCGAAGCCCGCGGGCACGAGCCCCGGCGCGACGTCGCGAAGCTCCGGGACCACCCCCGCGACCAGCAACGCGACCACGAACGCTGCAACCACGACGGCTCAGGGGACGACCACGACGACCTCTCCCGACGCCTCGGGGAGCACGACGGCGACCACCCCCGGCGGCAGCACGGGTGAGGGCACCACCCGGGCCGCATCGACCACGGCCGGCCAGGGTTCGCCCGCGACCCTGCTCGCCGGGGTCGGCCTGGTCGCCCTCCTGGGCGCCGCCGCGGCATACCTCACCCTGCGCCGCCGCGCGCAGCAGTAGGCGCGGGTGAGCAGGCTCGGCACGCCGCTCCCCCGGCACCTGCACCCGGTCGCGTGGTGGCTCTGGGCGATCGGGATGGCCGTCGCCTGCTCGCGCACGAGCAACCCGCTGCTGCTGGGGCTCGCGGTCGGCGTGGCCGGGGTCGTCGTCGCGGCCAAGCGCGGCAGCTCGCCCTGGGCGCGGGCGTTCCGGCTCTACCTGGTGCTCGGCGGCTTCATCGTGCTGTTCCGGGTGGTCCTGCACGTCCTCGTCGGCTACAAGTTCGGCACGATCGGCCTCTTCCGGCTGCCCAGCGTCGACCTGCCGGGCATCACGCTGCTCGGCCCGCTCTACCTGGAGGGGCTCCTGGCCGCCGCCGCCGAGGGCCTGCGGCTGGCCAGCCTCATCGTCTGCATCGGCGCTGCCAACGCGCTGGCCAACCCCCGACGCCTGTTGCGCGCCCTGCCCAGCGCCCTGCACGAGGTCGGGACGGCCGTGGTCATCTCGGTGACCGTGGCGCCCCAGCTGGCCGAGAGCGTCCAGCGGGTGCGCCGGGCGCGGGTGCTGCGCGGTGAGGGCGGCACGGGTCTGCGGTCCGTGGGGCGCGTCGCCCTCCCGGTCCTGCAGGACACGCTCGACCGGTCGCTCAAGCTGGCCTCGGCGATGGACTCGCGCGGCTACGGCCGCAGGGTCGCCCAGACGGCGTTCGCCCGCCGGGCCACCGCGGCCCTCACCCTCGGGGGCCTGTGCGGCTCGGCCATCGGCGCCTACGGCCTGCTGGACACCCAGGCACCTCGCGTCATCGGCCTGCCCCTGCTGGTCGGCGGGCTGCTGCTGTGCGGCCTGGGGCTGTGGGTGGGCGGCAAGGCGGTTCAACGCAGCACCTACCGCCCCGACCCGTGGGGACCGACCGAGTGGGCGGTGACGGCCTCCGGCATCCTCGCCGCGGCACTGATGGTCGTCGCCGGCCGGGTGGACCCTGCCGCGATGACGCTGCCGGTGCAACCACTGGCGATCCCGGGCCTACCCCTCGCCGGGGTCGCCGCGTTCGTCGTCGGACTGCTGCCCGCCTTCGTGGCCCCCGACCCTCCCTCGACCCGGCGGGAGGTGCGCGCGTGACCTCCCCCCTCGTGTCCTTCCGCGACGTGTCCATCCGGTATGCCGGGACGTCCCTTCCCGCACTGCGCTCGGTGTCGTTCGACCTCGACGAGGGCGAGCTCGTCCTCGTCGTGGGGCGTACGGGGGCGGGCAAGTCCACCCTGCTCGGGGCGGTCAACGGCACGGTGCCGCACTTCACCGGCGGCCACCTGTCGGGCCGCGTGCTCGTCGCCGGGCACGACACCCGCGACCACCGCCCGCGCGACCTCGCCGACGTGGTGGGAGTCGTGCGCCAGGACCCCACGGCCGGGTTCGTCACGGACACCGTCGAGGAGGAGCTGGCGTACACGCTCGAGCAGCTCGCCGTCGATCCCGCGGCGATGCGCCGGCGGGTCGAGGAGGTCCTCGACCTGCTCGGCATCGCCGACCTGCGGGACGCCCCTCTCCAGGACCTGTCAGGGGGCCAGCAGCAACGGGTCGCGATCGGCTCGGTCCTGACCGCGGGCCCGCGCCTGCTGGTCCTCGACGAGCCGACCTCGGCGCTCGACCCCACGGGTGCCGAGGAGGTGCTGGCCACCCTGTCCCGGCTCGTCCACGACCTCGGGCTGACCGTCGTCGTGTCCGAGCACCGGCTCGAACGCGTCATCGGCGCGGCAGACCGCATCCTCGAGGTCGGCTCCGACGGATCGGTGCTCGCCGGGGAGCCGCGAGCGGTCATGGCGACGGCGGTCCTCGCACCGCCGGTCGTCGAGCTGGGCCGGTGGGCCGGCTGGTCCCCCCTGCCCCTGACCATTCGGGAGGCCCGTCGCGCCGCGGGGGCCCTGCGTGCCGACCTGGCCGCCGAGTCGACCAGCCAGCCAGCGGCCGCCTTCACGGGTCGGAATCACGCCCACGTCGTCGCCACCGGCCTCTCGGTCACCCACGGGGGCGTCGCCGCGGTCCGGGACGTGGACCTCGCACTGCACGGAGGCGAGGTCACGGCGCTCATGGGTCGCAACGGCGCCGGCAAGTCCTCGCTGCTGTGGGCCCTGCACGGGTCCGGCCCCCGGTCGGCCGGTGAGGTGCACGTGGGCGGCGTCGACCCGGCGACCGAGACGCCGACCGCCCGCCGCACCCGGATCGGCCTGGTCCCGCAGAGCGCGCCCGACCTGCTCTACCTCGACTCGGTCGCGGCCGAGTGCCACCAGTCCGACCACGAGAGCGGTGCCGTGCCCGGCACGGCCCGCGGCCACCTCGACCGGCTCGCACCCGGCATACCGGATGACACGCACCCGGGCGACCTGTCGGAGGGGCAGCGGCTCGCCCTCGTCGTGGCCATCCAGCTCACGGCGGCGCCGAGGGCGCTGTTGCTCGACGAGCCGACCCGCGGGCTGGACTACCCCGCGAAGGCAGCCCTCACGCGCGAGCTGCGACGGCTGGCGGGGGACGGCGCCCTCGTGGTCGTCTCGACGCACGACGTCGAGTTCGCGGCTCACGTCGCCGACCGCGTCGCCGTGATGGCCGAGGGCCGGATCGTCGCCGACGGTCCTGCGACCGACGTGCTGTGCGACTCACCGGCGTTCGCGCCGCAGGTGGCCAAGGTCGTGGCACCCCACCGGCACCTCACCGTCGAACAGGTACAGGTCGCCCTCACCGCCAAGGGGGTGTCGTGATGGCGTCCGCACGCCAGGTGATCGCCCTGCGGCCCCGCTCCACGGCAGCCCTGGTGCTGGTGTCCGTCGCCGGACTGCTGGCCTTCGGCTGGCCACTGTTTGCGAGCGCGGACTCCCGCCTCGGCCAGAACGCCGACGCCCCGCTCGTGTTCGCCCTGCTGATCCCGCTGTTGATGGCCGTGGTGCTGTTCGAGATCAGCGAGGGCGGCCTCGACGTCAAGGCCGTTGCCATCCTCGGGGTGCTGTCAGCGGTGGGCGCGGCCCTGCGACCCCTCGGGGCGGGCACGGCCGGGCTCGAGACGGTGTTCTTCCTGCTCGTGCTCGGGGGGCGCGTGTTCGGCCCCGCCTTCGGCTTCGTGCTGGGCTCGACGACCTTGTTCGCGTCGGCCCTCATCACCGGGGGCGTCGGGCCCTGGCTGCCCTACCAGATGCTCGGTGCCGCGTGGGTTGGCTTGGGCGCCGGGCTGCTCCCCCGCGCGAGCGGTCGCCGCGAGATCGTCCTGCTCGCCGCCTACGGTGCGGTGGCGGGCTTGGTCTACGGCGTCGCGCTCAACTTCTCGTTCTGGCCGTTCGCGACCGGGCTCGCGGGTGACCTGTCCTTCGTCCCCGGCGCCGCCCCGTGGGAGAACCTCCGTCGCTTCGGCGTGTTCTCGCTGGCCACGTCGGTCTGGTGGGACGTCGGCCGTGCCGTCACCAACGTGACGCTCATCGCCCTCACCGGTCACGCCGTGCTGTCCACGCTGCGTCGTGCAGCACGCCGCGCGGCCTTCGACGCCGAGACCACCTTCGCCCAGGAGCCTGCCTCGCGGCATAGCCTGTCGTGATGAGCGACCTGGCCGCGATCGCCGACCGCTTCGTCAAGGACGCCGACGTCCGGGCGACCTATGCGCGGGACGAGTCGCTCGGCGTCGAGCCACCGGAACGGTTCGAGGTCGTGCGCGCGCGAGACGTCTCGGACGTGGTGGACGTGCTGGCGTACGCCGCCGGCACCGGCACCCCCGTCGTCCCCCAGGGGGCGCGCAGTGGGCTCGCCGGCGGCGCAGTGGCGATCGAGCACGGCATCGTGCTCAGCCTCGAGGCCCTCGCCACCGTGGTGGAGGTCGACCCCCTCGAGGCGGTCGCCGTCGTCCAGGCCGGGGTCGTCACAGCCGACCTCAAGGCGGCCGCGTCGGCAGCGGGCCTGTTCTATCCGCCCGACCCCGCCTCGTCGGCGTTCTGCACGATCGGAGGCAACGTCGCGACCAACGCCGGGGGCCTGTGCTGCGTCAAGTACGGCGTCACCGCCGACTACGTGCGCAGCCTCGAGGTGGTGCTCGCCGGCGGCGAGGTCATCACCACGGGTCACCGCACGGCCAAGGGGGTGGCCGGGCTCGACCTGACGGGGCTCTTCGTCGGCTCCGAGGGCACCCTCGGTGTGGTGACCCAGGCCGTCGTGAAGCTGCTCCCGGCGCCCGATCCCGCCCTCACCGTGCTGGCGACCTTCGACTCCCTGACCACCGCGAGCGCCGCGATCGTCGCCCTGCGGCTCGACCGGCACCGGCCCAGCCTGCTCGAGCTGCTCGACGACGCGTCGATCGAGGCGATCCAGGCCACGGGTGACTTCGGCTTCCCCGAGGGGTGCGCCGCCGCCCTCATCGTCCAGGCGGACCGGCCGGGCCACACCGGTGAGGACGTGCAGCGGTATGCCGAGCTGCTGCAGCAGGCGGGCGCGACCGAGGTCGCCGTGGCCGACGACGCCCAGGAGAGCGAGGCACTGCTGGCGGGCCGGCGAGCCCTGCACCACGGCCTGGTCGCCAAGGGCCGGCACTTCATCGAGGACGTCTGCGTGCCCGTCGGTCGCCTCACGGACCTCATCGCGGCAGGTCACGAGATCTCCGCGCGCACCGGGGTCGAGATCACCATGTCCGGCCACGGCGGCGACGGCAACCTGCACCCCTGCTTCTTCTACGACGACGACGCGAGCCGGCACCGCGCGGAGGTGGCCTTCGGTGAGCTCGTGGCGGCGACCCTCTCGATGGGCGGAACCATCACGGGCGAGCACGGGGTCGGCGCCCTCAAGGCCCGGTGGCTGCCCGGCGAGGTCGGGGCAGCCTCGATCGCGAGACAGCGGGCGATCAAGGCACTCTTTGACCCGGTGGGAGTCCTCAACCCCGGGCGGGTCTACTGGTCCGCGCACGACCCGGCCTGACGCCCCGCCGTCCTGCGGGCGGACCCTCCCGCCCCGGACGCGCACCGGCTGGTAGAAACTCATGGCATGAGCTCCCTCGAAGTCGAGAACAGTGCCGCCTGGCTGTCCAGGGAGGAGCTCGACGCCGCGCGGGAGCGGTTGCCCATCCTCTATGTCGACGCCGTGCCGGTGCGGGTCGACGAGCGCGGCGCAGTGGCGGCGGTCGGGCTGCTGCTGCGGGCCTCCGACGGCGAGATCAACCGTGAGCTCGTCGCCGGGCGCGTGCTCTACCACGAGCGCGTCCGCGATGCCCTGATCCGGCACATCGAGAAGGACCTGGGCCCAATGGCCTTGCCCCAGATCCCCGCCAGCCCCCAGCCGTTCACTGTGGCGGAGTACTTCCCGACGCCCGGGGTGACGCCGTTCCACGACCCGCGCCAGCACGCCGTGTCGCTGGCCTTCGTCGTGCCCGTCGCGGGTGACTGCCAGCCCCAGCAGGACGCCCTCGACCTCGCCTGGCTGACGCCGGAGGAGGCGCTGGCCCCCGGAGTCGTGGAGGACATGGACAACGGGCACGGGGTGCTGCTGCGCCAGGCGCTGGCGCACCTCGGCCACCGCGTCTGACGGCTCAGCGCTTGGCGCGTCGCTGCCGCCGCTCGGCCTTGTCCAAGGCGTCGGCTTCCTCGAGGGTCGGCGCCGTGCCGCCGAGCCGGACCGGCAGCAGGTGCTTCTCGTCGTCGGGCCAGGCGGGGTAGCGCTCCTGGTCCCGGCGCAGCTGGGCATCCATCGCGGCGCGGATGCGGGCCGTCGCGTCGTTCGCGTTCTCGTCCGGCCCGACGACGATCGGGGGCCCGACGGTGATCAGCAGCGGCACGTGGTGGCGGCCCATCCGCTTGGGCTGGCCCTTGGTCCACACCCGCTGCGAGCCCCAGATCGTCACCGGCAGGACCGGCACGCCGGCGCCCTGGGCCAGGCGGACGGCACCCGACTTGAAGGCCTTGATCTCGAAGGACCGCGAGATCGTCGCCTCGGGGAAGACGCCGATGATCTCACCGGACCGCAGCGCGGCGAGGGCGGCGTCGAAAGAGCCCTGACCAGCCTCACGGTCGACCGGGATGTGCTTCATGCCCCGCATCAACGGACCCGCAACGGGGTTCTTCCAGATCGACTTCTTGGCCATGAAGCGCACGAACCGGCCGACCTCGGCACCCGGCAACCCGGCATACGTGAAGTCGAAGTAGCCGGTGTGGTTGATCGCCATCACGGCACCACCGTGGCGCGGGATGTTGTCGAGCCCGCTCATGCTGATCTTGAGGCCCTGGGCGGCGAACAGGGCACGGGCGAACCCGATCACGGGGGTGTAGACGGGTTCCATGCCGCCAGCCTAGGGCGCGGGCGCGCGCAGCAGGGCCACAAGGTGGGTCTGGTCACCTCCGGGCAACCGGTTGGTGACCGGCGCGTCCGGGATGGGAAGATTCACGCCATGACCGACGCACCCACCACGCCTCGCGCTGCCTCCATCCCCGACCGCCCCTCCATCGACGGGCTCGAGGACCAGTGGACGCAGGTATGGCGGGAGCAGGGCACCTACGCCTTCGACCGCGCAGCGGCCCGCGAGCGCGGCCGTGAGGCGGTCTTCTCGATCGACACTCCCCCGCCCACGGCGTCCGGCTCGCTGCACATGGGTCACGTGTTCTCCTACACGCACACGGACTGCATGGCGCGCTACAAGCGGATGGCCGGTTTCGAGGTCTTCTACCCGATCGGCTGGGACGACAACGGCCTGCCGACCGAGAAGCGCGTCCAGAACTACTACGGCGTGCGCGGCGACGCCGCCCTGCCGTACGACCCGTACTTCACCCCTCCGCACCAGGGCGACGCCAAGAGCCTCAAGGCCGCCGACGCCGTGCCGATCTCGCGGCAGAACTTCATCGAGCTGTGCGACGAGCTCACGGTCAAGGACGAGGAGGCGTTCGAGAGCCTGTTCCGCCGGATGGGCTTCTCGCTCGACTGGGACATCTCGTACCGCACGATCGACGACCACTCCCGGGCCACCGCCCAGCAGTCCTTCCTGCGCAACCTCGCGCGCGGTGAGGCCTACCAGTCCGAGGCACCCGGTCTGTGGGACGTCACCTTCCAGACCGCCGTGGCCCAGGCCGAGCTCGAGGCCCGCGACTACCCGGGCGCCTACCACCGGGTGGCGTTCCACGGCGCCGACGGTCCGATCCACATCGAGACCACCCGCCCCGAGCTGATCCCGTCGGTGGTGGCCCTCATCGCCCACCCCGACGACGAGCGGTATGCCGGGTTGTTCGGCTCCACGGTCCGCTCGCCCCTGTTCGGGGTCGAGATCCCCGTGGTGGCGCACCCCGCGGCCGAACCCGACAAGGGCGCCGGCATCGCCATGTGTTGCACGTTCGGTGACCTCACCGACGTCCTGTGGTGGCGCGAGCTGCAGCTGCCGACGCGCTCGATCATCACCCGGTCGGGGCGGATCCAGGCCGAGACGCCCGAGTGGATCGTCGGCACGCCGGGCGAGGCGCTGTTCGCCGAGCACGTCGCCGGCAAGACGACCTTCAGCGCCCGCGAGGCGATCGTGTCCGCGCTGCGCGAGTCGGGCGACCTCGACGGCGAGCCCACGCCCACCCAGCGCAAGGCCAACTTCTACGAGCGCGGCGAGAAGCCGCTCGAGATCGTCACGTCGCGGCAGTGGTACATCCGCAACGGCGGTCGCGACGCCTCCCTCAACGCCGAGCTGATCGAACGTGGCCGCGAGATCGACTTCCACCCGCCGTTCATGCAGTCCCGCTTCGAGAACTGGGTGAGCGGCCTCAACGGCGACTGGCTCATCTCGCGCCAGCGCTTCTTCGGTGTCGCCATCCCGGTCTGGTACCCGCTCGACGACGCGGGCGACCCGGTGTGGGACAAGGTCCTGGTGCCCCGCGAGGACCAGCTCCCGGTCGACCCCGCGGCGCAGGCCCCCGAGGGCTACGACGAGTCGCAGCGCGGCCAGGCCGGTGGCTTCATCGGCGACCCCGACATCATGGACACGTGGGCGACCTCGTCGCTGTCGCCGCAGATCGCCGGTCACTGGCGCGACGACCCGGAGCTGTTCGCGACGATCTACCCGATGGACGTCCGTCCCCAGGCGCACGACATCATCCGCACCTGGCTCTTCGCGACCGTCGTGCGCGCGCACCTCGAGTTCGGCTCCGTCCCGTGGCGCAACGCCGCGATCAGCGGCTGGATCCTCGACCCCGACCGCAAGAAGATGAGCAAGTCCAAGGGCAACGTCGTCACGCCCGAGGACGTCGTCAAGGAGCAGGGCGCCGACGCCGTGCGCTACTGGGCGGCCAGCGGTCGCCTCGGCGCGGACGCGGCCTACGACACCGGCCAGATGAAGGTCGGGCGACGCCTGGCGATCAAGATCCTCAACGCCAGCAAGTTCGCCTTGTCGTTTGGCGGAGCCGAAGCAACGGCGTTTGGCGGAGCCGAGGCAACGTCGTTTGGCGAAGCAACGGCGTTTGGCGGAGCCGAGGCAACCAGTCAGAGCAGCGGCGAGGTGCAGGGCGACCTCGCCGGTGCCGTCACGAACCCGCTCGACCGCGCGATGCTCGCTGCCCTGCGCGACGTCGTGGCCAAGGCGACGGCCGGCTTCGAGGCCTGGGACTACACCCGCTCGCTCGAGGTCACCGAGACGTTCTTCTGGACGTTCTGCGACGACTACCTCGAGCTGGTCAAGGACCGCGCGTACGGCGGTCGCGGCGAGGCCGAGGCTGCGTCGGCGAGGGCGGCCCTGCGGACGGCCCTCGACGTCATGCTGCGCCTGTTCGCGCCGATGCTCCCCTACGTCACCGAGGAGGTCTGGTCCTGGTGGCACGACGGCTCGGTGCACCACGCGACGTGGCCGACCGTCGACGAGGTCGGTGCCGAGGACGGCGACGCGACCCTGCTCGCCGCAGTCGGCGAGGCCCTGGCGGTCGTGCGCAAGGTGAAGTCCGAGGCCAAGGTCGGCATGCGGGCCGAGGTGGCCAACATCGTGCTCGCCGGTCCCGCTGGCTGGGGCGACCGGGTGGCCGTGGCCGAGGGTGACCTGCGGGCCGCCGGGCGCATCACGGGTGACCTGACCTATGCCGAGGCCGAGACACCTGAGGCGCGCGACGCCGAGCTGATCCCGGTCGAGAAGCCGAAGGCCTGAGCTGTCCGGATGCCGTTGGGCTGCACCGTGATCCACGGGACGTCCCACCCGGCGATCCGCAGCTTGCGGTCGGCGAACCTGCCCTCGTCGAGCAGGGTGACCTGACCCGTCGCGGGGTCGTAGACGTCCAGGACGCGGTCGCCGTCACCCGGCAGCACGAGGGTCACGTGCCGGGGCAGCGTCGCGTTGCCGATGTAGAGCAGGGCAGGCTCGCCGTCCGCCACCACGTCGACGAGGCGGCTGTGCACCTCGCGCAGCCGCCCTTTCGTGAGGGGGCGCACCACGCGGAGCTCGTACTGCGTGCCGCGCCGGGACGCCCCGAACTCGAGTTCCTTGCGAGCCCCCCACGGCGGGGTGCCCAGGGCTCGCGGCCAGGGCGCGTTGAGGCGCCCTCCGCCGGCGAACAACCGGTTCGTGCGGCTCATGACGACCCGCTCGTATGCGGCGAACCTCGCCTGCTCGGTGTCGCCGGCCGGTGCGTCCGAGCGGGGTCCCACGCCGGTCGTGATCCAGCGGGCGAACTCCGGGTTCACGAGCATCCGCGCCACGGTGAGGCAGGCCGACCCGCACGTCACCGGGCTCTGCTGCACGGGACCGACGTCGCCATTGCGAAGCCGGTATGCCGATGCCATGGCCCCATCCTGTCCGGAGACCGGGGTGGTCGTCCACCGGGTCGCGTCTCAGGCGCGGCGCCCGGCGTGGGCCAGCAGCCGTTCCTGAGGGCTGGCCCAGTCGGGCACCACGAGGGCCGGCCCGAACGGCTCAGGCCGGTCGTCGTCGGTGACGTGGTCACGCGCCACGGGCCACAGGTCCATCGCCAGCCCGGGAGGGATCGGGCGATCCACTCCCACCGCGGTCGCGACGTCCCAGCCGTGCACGGTGATCTCGAGGGCCCCGGCAGCCCCGAGCAGCTCGCGGGGGACGGTGAACGCACCCACGGCCACCCCGCCCACCGGTTCGGGGTGCCAGTGCGACAGCAGTCCGCAAGCCCGGCGGGAGATCGTGTCGATGAGCTCGCTGCCCACCGCGTCGTTGTCGGCGCGCACGAGCGAGAGCGTGCGGGCCTGCGCCGCCTCGGCGAACGCCAGGAGCGAGTCGTCCATGTGGCGCAGCAGGTCGAGCAGGCTCCACTCGCGGCACGGGGTCGGGCGGTCGAGGTCTGCCTCGGTCACCAGGAGCAGGCTCCCCCTGGTGTACGCGATCGCGCGCTCGAGCAGCTCGAGGGCGGTGGGCGGCCGGCTCGGTCCGGTCGCGGTGTTCACCGTCAGCCTCACGAAGGAACGGGGTGGTCCGCCGGCAGCGACGCCGGCAGGCCGAAGGTCTCGAACAACGAGGGTTCGAAGAACGCGGCGACGTGGGCGACGAGGCCGCCTCGGATGGACAGGACCTGGAGGTGGAAGGGCGTGAACGTGCCGTCCGGCTGACGCATGTAGAGCCCGAAGGCAGGCTGGCCGTTGGCGCTGGTCGCCAGCATCGGCATGTCGTGAACCCCGCCGGGGCACTGGGTGTCGATGAGCCGCCCGATGTTCTCGGCACCGGTGTACCAGCCGGTGAACGGCGGCATCTCCCACACGGCATCACGGGTCAGCATGCTGACGATCGCACTGATGTCCTTGTCCCAGAACGCCTGCACGTAGCGGTCCAGTAGGGCGCGCTGGTGCTCGTCGAGGTCGTCCTCGACGGTGTCGGCGGTCACGTCGGCCTTGGCGAGCTGGGCGTGCGCCCGCTGGAGCGCGCTGTTGACGGCCGCCTCGCTGGTCTCGAGCGCCTCGGCGACCTCGCTGGCCCTCCACCGCAGGACGTCGCGCAGGATGAGGACGGCTCGTTGCCGCGCGGGCAGGTGCTGCAGGGCCGCGACGAACGCGAGCCGGATGCTGTCCCGCTCGGCGACGATCGTCGCCGGGTCGCTGGCGTCGGCGCCGACGAGCGGGTCCGGCGCGGGCTCGAGCCACGAGACCTCGGCCGACTGGGCCAGCTGGTCACCGGCGTCGCTCGACGGGGCGCCCAAGCCGGTCGGCAGCGGTCGCCGGTCCTTGCCCTCCAGGGAGGTGAGGCAGACGTTCGTGGCGATGCGGTACAGCCAGGTGCGCACCGAGGACCGCCCCTCGAACGCGGCGTAGCCACGCCAGGCCCGGATGTAGGTCTCCTGGACGAGGTCCTCGGCGTCGTGGATCGAGCCGGTCATGCGGTAGCAGTGCGCCGTGAGCTCACGACGGTAGGCGTCGGACAGCTCGGGGAAGCCCTCCACCGCGGGGGCCTGCGGGGTCGTGCTGGTCGCGACGCGCTCGGTCACCTCGGACATGCAGTCTGCCTCCTGGTCGGGCCCGCGGGCTCGGTCGACGCCTCTCAGCGTAGGCACCAGGGAGTGCCTGTGTGTACCGACTCCTTCAGGACCGAAAACTCATCGGTCCTGCGGACGACCGGTCAGGCGGAGCGCTTGCGCGTGCGCTTGGGCTCCTCGTCGCGACGGACGATCGTCGGCAGCACGTTGTCGAGGACGACCTCGCGGCTGACGACCACGCGGGAGATGCCCTCGTCGCTGGGGACGTCGAACATCACTGGCATGAGCACCTCCTCCATGATCGCGCGCAGGCCACGGGCGCCCGTGCCGCGCTTGAGGGCCTGGTCGGCGATGGCCTCGAGGGCGTCGTCGGTGAACTCGAGCTCGACGTTGTCGATCTCGAACATCTTCTTGTACTGCTTGACCAACGCGTTGCGCGGCTGGGACAGGATCGTCACGAGGGCGGACTGGTCGAGCGGGCTGACCGTCGTGATGACGGGGAGCCGGCCGATGAACTCGGGGATGAGGCCGAACTTCATGAGGTCCTCGGGCATGACCTCGTGGATCGACTCGGCGAGGTCCTTGGGCGTGTGCAGCTCGGAGCCGAAGCCCAGGCCCTTCTTGCCGTTGCGCGACTCGATGAGCTTCTCGAGGCCGGCGAACGCCCCACCCACGATGAACAGGACGTTCGTCGTGTCGATCTGGATGAACTCCTGGTGGGGGTGCTTGCGGCCACCCTGCGGCGGGACGCTGGCCGTCGTGCCCTCGAGGATCTTGAGCAGGGCCTGCTGGACACCCTCACCGGACACGTCGCGGGTGATGCTGGGGTTCTCGGACTTGCGGGCGATCTTGTCGACCTCGTCGATGTAGATGATGCCCGTCTCGGCCTTCTTGACGTCGTAGTCAGCGGCCTGGATCAGCTTGAGCAGGATGTTCTCGACGTCCTCGCCGACGTAGCCGGCCTCGGTCAGCGCCGTCGCGTCGGCGATGGCGAACGGGACGTTGAGCATGCGCGCCAGCGTCTGGGCGAGGTAGGTCTTGCCACAGCCCGTGGGGCCGATCAGCAGGATGTTGGACTTGGCGATGTCGACCGACTCGGCGTCCTTCTTGCCGCCGGCCTCGCCCGCCTGGATCCGCTTGTAGTGGTTGTAGACCGCGACGGCCAGCGAGCGCTTGGCGACGTCCTGGCCGACCACGTAGTTCTCGAGGAAGTCGAAGATCTCCTTCGGCTTGGGCAGCTCGTCGAGGCCCAGCTCGGAGGACTCGGCGAGCTCCTCCTCGATGATCTCGTTGCACAGGTCGATGCACTCGTCGCAGATGTAGACACCGGGGCCGGCGATGAGCTTCTTGACCTGCTTCTGGCTCTTTCCGCAGAACGAGCACTTCAGCAGGTCGCCGCTCTCTCCCATGCGTGCCACGCGACGTCCTCCGAACCTTGTGTGGGTCGGTGCCCACGGGGATGCACTTGCAGTGGTGGATCAACGGTCCGACGGTACCCGCCGGACCCCACCATTCTCTCCATTGAATCGCCCGCGTCGCGCCGAAGTCGCCCTTGTCCGCTGAGGGCGGACAGGACGTGCAGAGGGACCGGCACGTGCCCGATGTGCTGCCACTATGGCCACTCGGCGCGGGCCTGACCCTGCCTCCCCGACCGCCGTCAAGGGGTCTTTGGAGGGTTGTCGGGGTCTGGACCCCGGCAACCCTCCAAAGACCCACCGCTGCGACGGGCCTCTAGGAGCGTCGGCGGCCACGCACGAGGACCAGGACGAGGCCTGCGCCCAGCACCAGCGCGAGCACCGACCCCCCGACCAGTGGCACCAGCCACGCGGTGTCGCCCGCTGACGGGTTGCGCTCCCCGGGCAGCTCGCGGGTCGGCCCGTCAGGGGGGTTGGCATCCTGGGTCGCAGGCGCGGCACGGGGTGCAGCCCCCTGGCCGGCCACGCGCTGCACGTCGGCCACGAGGTCGGTGGTCGCCGGGCCGGAGCCGCCACACAGCCCGGACCACAGCTCGCCGTCCTTCTCCTGGGCGAACAGGACGTACTCCCGCCCCGGCTCGACCCCCTCGAGCCCGCAGCTCGCCCCGGACGCAGCCGACTGGACGAACGTCGTCCCCGCCGCCTCGCCCTTGAAGACCCGGGCGACCCTCACCGTGTAGACGGCGGCGTCGGCGCTGGACGACAGCCGCGAGGGCAGGTCGACGTCGGAGACGGTCCCCTGCACCACGACGTCGGCACCGGCGACCGACTGGGCCGGGGTCAGGCCCACGCAGGAGCAGGCCATGGCGGCGCCACCGGGCACGACGAGCAGTGCGGCGACGACGGCGACGACCACCAGCAGGACTCGCTTCATGGCGGTGGGACGCACCCCACCAGTGTGCCGTTCCCGGCACCCCTCAGACAGGTATGCCGCCCGCTCGAGGTGAGCGGGCGGCATACCGACCGGGAGTGGCGGGGACGAGCCCCGTCGGCGCGTCAGTCGTCGTTGGAGGCCTTGCGCGAGGCCAGCACCTCGTCGATGAGGCCGTACTCCTTGGCCTCGGCGGCCGAGAGGATCTTGTCGCGCTCGATGTCCTTGCGGACCTGCTCGGGCGTGCGGCCCGAGTGCTCGGCCCAGGTCTCCTCGAGCCAGGTGCGCATGCGCAGGACCTCGTTGGCCTGGATCTCGATGTCGGACGCCTGGCCGTAGTCGCCACCCGCCAGCGCGGGCTGGTGGATGAGGATCCGGGCGTTCGGCAGGGCGAATCGCTTGCCCTTGGCACCGGCGCTCAGCAGCACGGCGGCCGCCGAGGCCGCCTGGCCGACCACGAACGTCTGCACGTCGGGGCGGATGTACTGCATGGTGTCGAAGATCGCCGTCATGGCCGTGAACGAGCCGCCGGGGCTGTTGATGTACATCAGGATGTCGCGGTCGGGGTCCTGGGACTCGAGCACGATCAGCTGCGCGATCACGTCGTCGGCCGAGGCGTCGTCCACCTGCACGCCGAGGAAGATGATGCGGTCCTCGAACAGCTTGGTGTAGGGGTCGAGCCGCTTCATGCCGTAGGAGGTGCGCTCCTCGAACTGGGGCAGGATGTAGCGGCTCGAGGGCTGCGCGTACGAAGGGACGTGCAGGCCGCCGTGCATGGCGGGGTTGGTGTTGTAGTTCATGTCTGCGTCCCTCACTTGTCCCCGGTGACCGGGTTGTCGTCGGTGGCGCTGCGGCCGCCTGCCTGGGCTGCGCTGCTGAACACGTGGTCCACGAAGCCGTAGGCCTTGGCCTCCTCGGCGCTGAACCAGCGGTCGCGGTCGGAGTCCTCCTCGATCTGCTCCTTGGTCTGACCCGTGTGCTCGGCGATCAGCTCGGCCATCTGCTTCTTGACGTAGAGCATCTGCTCGGCCTGGATCTTGATGTCGGAGGCGGTGCCACCGATCCCACCGGACGGCTGGTGCATCATCACGCGGGCGTGCGGCGTGGCGTAGCGCTTGCCGTGGGTGCCGGCGGAGAGCAGGAACTGGCCCATCGACGCGGCCATGCCCATCGCGACCGTCGCGACGTCGTTGGGGATCCACTTCATCGTGTCGTAGATCGCCATCCCCGCGGAGATCGAGCCGCCCGGGCTGTTGATGTAGAGCCAGATGTCCTTGCCGGGGTCCTCGGCCGCGAGCAGCAGCAGCTGGGCGCAGATGGCGTTCGCGTTGTCGTCGCGGACGTCCGACCCGAGGAAGATGATCCGCTCCTTGAGCAGGCGGTTGTAGATGTGGTCGTCCAGACCGCCCTGCGGGCCCTCGCCCGCGGCGACGATCGTTCGTGTCTCGGCGCTGCTCACCATGTCTCCATCACTAGAGGTTCGTGCTTGTCAGTGACCCTAACGCGCACGTGGTGACCCACAGTCCCCGAATCACGCCGTGTTCGCCCTGAGCGCACACGGCTTGAGCGGACACGGCTCAACCGAGCGGACGCTGCGGCTCCGGCGCTCGGTGCTGGTCGCCCCGCGACTCGCCCAGCGACTCGCCCAGCGACTCGCCCAGCGACTCTCCCTGAGGCTCACCCTGTCCGGATGGCCGGGCTCCCCCCTGCGGCTCCCGGGTCGCGGGAATGACCAGCATCGCGAGGAAGACCATGGCGGTGACCGCCATGAGGGAGCGCAGCACCGTGAAGTGGTCGCCGAGGAACCCCAGCAGCGGCGGGCCCGCGATGAACGCCGTGTAGCCGATGGTTGCCACGACCGACATCCGCGCGCCGGCCCGGGCCGGGTCGTCGGCCGAGGCGCTGATCCCCACGGGGAAGCCCAGCGAGGCACCGACACCCCAGATCGCCGTGCCGACGTAGGCCAGCACCGGGTTGCCGAAGATGACGAGCACCGAGCCGACCGCGGCCATCACGAACGTGATCCGCAGCACCGGGACCCGGCCGTACCGGTCGAGCAGACCGGTGCCGAGGATCCGCCCGAGCGTCATGAAGGAGAGGAACACCGCGAACGCCAGCACGCCGGCCCAGGCGGGCACGTCGTGTCCCTCGACGAAGGCCACGGCGATCCAGTCGTTGGCGGTGCCCTCGGTGAACGCCGCGGCGAGCACCACGAGCCCGATCATCAGGGTGCGCGGCTCGAGCCAGGCCGAACGCGGCTTGGCGACCGTGGCACCCGGTGCCGGGGTGTCGTCGGCGCCGGCGGGGACGTCGTGCTCGGTGGTGCGGGGCAGGAACGCGCGCACGCCCCACCACCCGAGTGTCCCGGTGAGCAGCAGGGCCCCGATGAAGTGCGGCACCAGCGGGACGCTGGCCCACGACATGAGCGAGCCGACCAGGGCCGCCAAGACGGTGCCCGCGGAGAAGGCCGCGTGGAAGTGCGGCATGACGGTCTTGCCGAGCAACCGCTCGACGGTCGCGCCCTCGAGGTTCATCGCCACGTCCCAGAGACCGACGCCCATGCCGAGGAAGAACAGCCCCACGGCCATGACGGGCCGCGAGCGCGCGACGTCCACGGCGAGCCCGACGACGACCAGCCCGACACCACCGACCACCATGCCGGTCACGACCGTGCGGGCGGCACCGATCCGGTCGGCGACCCTGCCGGCGAACGGCAGGGCCAGGACCGAGCCGCAGGACGCGGCGAACAGGGTGAGGCCGAGCTCGCCGGCACTCAGGCCGAGCTCGGCCTTGCTGTCGGCGATCCGCGAGGCGAACGAGGAGAAGATCACCCCGGCCAGGGCGAAGATCACGAACACCGCGGTGCGGGCGGTGCGGACGCGGGTCTGGTCGGGGGCGGCGGTCTGGGTCACAGGAGGTCTCACTGGGAAGCGGCGCGGGTGGGAAGGGTACGGTTCACGCTATCGAATCGTTTCGATCGAATCGATTCGATAGTCTGTCCCCCGTGACCACCACTCGTCAACCTCGCCCCACCCTGCGCGCCGTCGCGCAGGCGGCCGGCGTCTCGACCTCGACGGCCTCGCTCGCGTTCAGCGGCAAGGGACCGGTGGCGGCCGAGACCGTGGCGCGGGTGCGGGCCGCAGCGGAACGACTGGGGTATGCCGGGCCCGACCCGCTGGCCTCCTCGCTGCGCCAGGGACGGTCGGGCGTGGTCGGGGTCGTCGTGGAGGGGCGCCTGCTGCACGCGTTCCGCGACCCGTTCGCCGTGAGCGTCCTCGACGGTCTCTCGCAGGTGCTTGACGAGGTCCCCGCGGGGATGTTGCTGATCGCCCAGCCGCCGGGACACCCGGAGCGGATCATCACCCAGCTGTCCGCCACCGCGCTCGACGCGGTGATCTTCTCGCTGTGCGGACCCGCCACCAACCCGGCGGTCGAGCACCTGGCGGCCCGCGGCATACCGATGCTGGGCGACGGCTCCCCCACGGACCCGCGCGTCGTGCAGCTGAGCCTGGACAACCGCGGGGCCACGGCGGCCCTCGCCACGCACCTGCGCGACCTCGGCCACCGCCGGGTCGCGCACCTGATGATGCCGCTGCGGCACGGCAGCCCGACGGGGGTCGTGGGTCCAGAGGAGCTCGACCGTGCCACGTTCCTCGACAGCCTGGACCGCGCGCACGGGTTCATCGACGTCTTCGGGTCGCACCAGCTGTTCGCGGCCACTGCGCTGCCGGACGTCGAACAGGGTGCCCGCGCGGCCCGGGCGCTGCTGGAACGGGCCGCCCGGCCGACGGCCGTCGTCGCCCAGTCCGACCTGCTGGCGGTGGGTGTCGTGCGCGCGGCCACCGAGCTGGGGCTGCGGGTGCCCGAGGACGTCAGCGTGACCGGGTTCGACGGGGTGGAGCTGCCGTGGTTCGCCGGGCGGCTGACCACGATGGACCAGCACGGTGAGGCCAAGGGCCGGCGACTGGGTGAGCTTGCCCGGCGCCTGCTGGACGGCGAGCGACCGGACGACGAAGTGGCCCCCACCACGCTCAGGGTGGGCAGCACCACGGCTCCCCCGGCCCCGGTGGACGTGGGACCGGCTGCAGCCGCTGGGTCGACGCGGGGCTAGACGTCGGCGGGCAGCCGGCCGGCGTCGCCCGCATGCTCGGTGGTGGCGACGTCCTCGACCACGGCGGCCTCGGCGACCACGTGGACGGTCACGTAGTGCCCCTGGTCCCCGACCGTCACGGCTCCCTCGAACTCCATCATCGAGTCCGTGCACTCCACCGAGTGCGCCTCCCACACGAAGGATCCCGTGATGGAGCGCCAGAGCCGTTCCAGGCCCATCCCGGCCTCCCACGGCATGATCTGCTCCGCACACCGGCACAGCCCGATCACCATCTGGTTGGGGTCGTCGGTCCGACCCATCTCGACCCGCTCGAAGAGCCCGCTCCCCGACAGCGCCTGGTCGAAGTCACGCTGCAGCGCCATCGCCTGCAGCTCCCCCGCCGGGCGCGCATTCTCCTGCGCGGCCAGGCGCAACCTGTGGAACCCCGCCTTGTCCATGCCGCAATGGTCCGGTCACGGCCTCGTTCGCGCGTCATCCAAATGACGTATGCCGTGCTCCCGGGTGGGGGCACGGCATACGTCAATCGGCGGGCCGCTGCGCGGCCGGCGTCCGGTCAGGTGACCTCAGGCGTGGTCGTGGCCCTCGTGGTCGCCGTGGTCGTGGTCGTGGTCGTGGCCGGCGTGGTCGTGGCCCTCGTGACCACCCTCGAAGAGCTGCGAGGCGACATCGGTCGAGGTGACCTCGTTGAGGTCGACCTTCTGGCCCGCGGTGTCGACGACGGTGGCCTTCTCGAGGACAGCGGCCAGCGCCTTGCGACGGGCGACCTCGGCGTACATCGCCGGGACCTGGCCCTGCTGGTCGATGGCCTGGGCGAACTGGTTCGGGTCCATGCCGTACTGCTGGGCCGACATCACGAGGTACTCGATGAGCTCGGGTTGCTCGACCTGGACCTGCTCGCGCTCGGCGATCGCGTCGAGGAGGAACTGGGCCTTGAGCGCCTTGCGGGTGGACTCGTCGACCTCGGCGCGGTGCTCGGCGTCCTCGAGGCGGTCCTCTCCCTCGAGGTGCGCGTTGACCTCGGCCTCGACGACGCCGTCGGGCACGGGGATCTCGACGGTGTCGAGCAGGTGCTCGAGCACCTTGTCGCGGGCCTGGACGCCCTGCTCGAACTTCTTGGCGCGCTCGGCCTGCTTGGTGACGTCCTCGCGCAGCTCCTTGAGGGTGTCGAACTCGGAGGCCAGCTGGGCGAAGTCGTCATCGAGAGCCGGGAGCTCGCGAACCTTGACGGACTGGACGGTGACGGTGACGTCGGCGTCCTCGCCCTCGCGGTCGCCGCCCGCCAGGGGTGCGGTGAAGCTCTTGGTCTCGTCGGCGGTCATGCCGACGAGGGCCTCGTCGAGACCGTCGAGCATGTTGCCCGACCCGACCTCGTAGGAGATGCCCTTGACCGAGTCGATCTCCTCGTCGCCGATGCTGGCGTCGAGGTCGATGGAGACGAAGTCGCCGTTCTCGACCGCGCGCTCGACGCCCTTGAGGGTGCCGAACCGCTCCTGGAGCGAGATGAGCCGCTCCTCGACGTCCTCGTGCGAGGCCTTGGCCTCGTCGACCTCGACGGTGATGCCGCTCCAGTCCTCGGGCAGCGTGACCTCGGGACGGACGTCGACCTCGACGGTGAACTTGAGGTCCTGGCCGTCCTCGGCCGGCACCTCGGTCACGTCGACCTCGGGCTGGCCGATCGGGCGCACCTTGTTGTCCTCGACGGCCTGGCCGTAGAACTGCGGGAGGGCCTCGTTGACGGCTTCCTGCAGCACGGCGCCCCGGCCGACCCGCTGGTCGATGATCCGGCTCGGGACCTTGCCCTTGCGGAAGCCGGGCACCTGGATCTGCGAGCCGATGGTCGCGTACGCCGCGTCGAGGCTCGGCTTGAGCTCCTCGAACGGGACCTCGACGGTCAGCTTGACCCGGGTCGGGTTGAGGGTCTCGACGGCACTCTTCACTGCGTGGTTCTCCGAAATCGTGGGGGGTCGGTCTGCTGGCCTCGGCGTCGCGCGCTGGGCGGGCGGGCCAGTCAGTCATCGTAGCCGCAGCCCGCGCTGACGCCGAATGCCGCATATGGTCACGACATGAGCGACGAGTTCGACGTCATCGTGGTGGGTGGTGGCCCGGTGGGTGAGAACGCCGCCGACCGGGCCCACAAGGCGGGGCTCACGGTCGCCCTCGTGGAGAAGCACCTGGTGGGCGGGGAGTGCAGCTTCTATGCCTGCTCCCCCAGCAAGGCCCTGCTCCGCCCGATCCACGCGACCAGGGCGTCCCAGCGGGTGCAGGGGTCCGAGGGCGCCCACCTCGACCCTGCCGGGGTCCTGGCGCGCCGTGACGCGTGGGTCAACCGGATCGGCACCAGCGACCGGTTCGACGACGGCGGACAGGTGGGCTGGCTGGACCACGTCGGCATCACCCTGGTGCGGGGCGACGCCCGACTCGCCGGGGCGCGGGTCGTGGAGGTGGGCGACCGCACCCTCAGGGCGCGGCAGGCCGTGGTCCTCGCGACCGGCTCGGTCCCGCTCGTGCCGGACGTGCCGGGACTGCGCGACGCGAACCCGTGGACCAACCGGGAGGCCACGACCTCCCGGCGGGTTCCCGACCGCCTCGCGGTGATCGGTGGCGGGGTCGCGGCGTGCGAGCTGGCCCAGGTCTACGCCGCGCTGGGCTCGGCGGTGACCGTCCTGGCCCGCTCGAGTCGGCTGCTGCGTCGCTCCGAGCCCTTCGCGGGCGAGGCCGTGGCCGACGCCTTGCGCCGCGACGGGGTCGACCTGCGCCTCGAGGTGTCCGCCACGGCGGTGAGCCGCCTCGGACCCACCGGCGAGGTCACCCTCGAGCTCGACGACGGCACCACGCTGGTGGCCGACGAGGTCCTCGTGGCCACGGGCCGCGTGCCCGCGACCGACGGGCTCGGGCTCGACTCCGTGGGCGCCGAGACGGACGAGGACGGGTTCGTCGTGGTTGACGAGCGCATGCAGGTCGCCGGGGTGCCCGGGGACCAGCCCTGGCTGTATGCCGTCGGAGACGTCAACGGGATCGCGCTGCTCACGCACATGGGCAAGTACCAGGCTCGCGCCGTGGGCGACCTCGTCGGCGCCCGCGCCGCAGGGCGCGAGCCCGACGAGCGCCTCACGGTTCCCTTCGCGACCGACCTCGGCTCGCCCCAGGTCGTCTTCACGGACCCGGAGGTGAGCAGCGTCGGGCTCACGGCCGAGCAGGCGCAGGACCGCGGCCTGCGCGTCCGGGTCGTCGACGTGCCGATGGATGCGGCGGCCGGCTCGGGGCTCCAGGCGGAGGGATACCAGGGCCAGCTGCGGATCGTCGTCAACGAGGACGCAAGGGTCCTCGTCGGGGCCACGCTCGTCGGGCAGGACGTCGCCGAGCTGCTCCACGTCGCGACGCTGGCAGTCGTGGCACGAGTTCCCCTGGACCGGCTGTGGCACGCTGTCCCGTCGTACCCGACGATGAGCGAGATCTGGCTGAGGGTGCTGGAGAAGTACGGCCTGTAGGCCGTTGCCACCGTCGTGCCCAGGATCCCCGCGCAAGCACCTCAGTCGGGGTAGCCGGATTTGAACCGGCGACCTTCCGCTCCCAAAGCGGACGCGCTACCAACCTGCGCCATACCCCGTCGATGGCGAGCCGATTTCTGGCCACACGATCGCGGGCATTAGGCTAACGCCTCGGACCAGACGCCCTGACGGCGGCCGGTCACCGCGGGTGTAGCTCAATGGTAGAGCCCTAGTCTTCCAAACTAGCTACGCGAGTTCGATTCTCGTCACCCGCTCCACCAGGCCCCTGCCCCGGTCACGTACCGGGTGCGGGGGCCTCGTCGTGCCGCAGGGCGGCGCGGAACTCGCTCACGGTGCGCCCGGCCGCCAGGCCCTTCGCCTCGAACCCGTCGTGCGGGCGCCATACCGGCCGCTCGCCCTCGGTGACCACGAACCGGCCGTGCGCCGCGAGCTCGGCGCGGGCGTGCACGGCATACACGGGGTGGTCGGTGGCCACGAGGAGGTGACCGTCCGGGCGCAGCCGGCTGGCCACCAGGTCGAGCGTGTGCGCCGCGAGGAAGCGTCGCTTGGTGTGCTTCGACTTCGGCCACGGGTCGGGGAAGAACAGGTGCACGGCGGCCAGTGACCCCGGCGCGACCCGCTCGGTCAGCAGCGCGACGGCATCACCCTGGTGCATCCACAGGTTCGTGAGGCCGAGGCGGTCCGCCTCGGCGAGCATCCGCGCCAGCGCCGGGGTGAACACGTCGACGGCGAGCACGTCGTGTTCGACGTGGTGCTGCGCGTAGGCGAGCGCGGCGGCCCCGTGACCACACCCGATCTCGAGCACGACCGGCGCGTCCCGGCCGAACGCTGCAACGGGGTCGAGCGGGCCGTCGGGGATGGCGTGCCGCGGGGCGAGCTCGTCCATGCGGGCCAGCGTCAGCGCGGAGAGGCGCCCGCGCCGTGCGTTGTAGCTGCGCACGTGTCCGCTGGAGTCCACGCCGACCACCCTAGGCGGCTGCCCCGGACCCGGGGAACGGCGGTGGCCCGCCCCTCAAGTGGGGGAACGGCGGTGGCCCGGCCCCTCACGTGAGGGACCGGGCCACCGGTGTGCCCTGGTCAGGTGACTGACCCGCGGTCATCAGGTCAGGGCGTCACAGCGTCCAGGGCGTCGATCATGCCGGAGCCGTAGTAGCCGTCACCCTTGGCGCCACCCTCGCAGGTGGCGTCGTCGACGCCGTCACGGTTGGCGTCGTAGAAGGTGGGGCAGGCCAGCCCGTCGGACTCGCGCCCGAGGGTCGTGATGGCCTGCTTGGCGTCCAGCGTCGAGTCCGTGGAGCGGACGAGCGCCATGACCCCGGCAACGTGGGGACCGGCCATCGAGGTGCCCTGCTTGTAGCCCCAGCCGCCGTTGGTCACGGTCGAGAGGATGCGGCCGTTGCGGTCGGGGGTGCTGGCCGGAACCCGCGAGTCACCACCCGGAGCGGCGACGTCGATGACGCCACGACCGTAGTTCGAGTAGTACGACTTGACGTTCGTCGGGCCCGTGGCGGAGACCGTCACGACGTTGTCGAGCTCGGCGGGCATGTCGTAGCACTTGTGGTTGGTGTAGCGGACCTCGGGCGCGGGCACGTTGTTCGGGCTGCCCGTGTCGGTGATCGGCTTGGAGAGGTCCCAGGCGGAGTTGCCGGCGGAGGCGACGTTGGCGACGCCCTTCTTCTCCGAGTACTTCAGCGCCCGCTCGACGGCGGTGATGACCGCGCGCTCGCCGATGTCGGCCTTGCACCAAAGGAAGTACGGGTCGATGAAGTAGCTGTTGTTGGTCACCTGCATGCCCTTGTCGGCTGCCCACAGGAAGCCGCAGATGGCGTACTCGGGGTAGATGTAGCCGGCGTCGTCGACGACCTTGACGGAGGCGAGCTTGACGTTCGGCGCCACCCCGACGATGCCGACGCCGTTGCGGGCGGCCGCGATCGTGCCCGCGACGTGGGTGCCGTGGTCGGAGGTGGTGGGCTGCCACGCGGTGGGGCTGGTGTTGGGCACGCCACCCTTGCCGATGCAGCTGACCGACTGCGAGGGGTCGACGTTCGCGGCCAGGTCGGGGTGGTCGGCCTCGATGCCCGAGTCGAGCACGCCGACGGTGACGTTGCGCGACCCGTCAGTGAGCTGGTGGGCCTGGTCGGCCTTGATGGCCCGCATGTCCCACTGGTTCGCGTTCAGGGGCTCGGTCGCGTCGTTGCCACCGGCAGTGCCGGTGCCCGGGCCCGAGACCGCGCCATCGGGGACCACTGCCGACGGCGGAAGGAAGGCCTGGAGCGCGCGGGTGGGGCCGGCAGCCACGATCCCGGCACCGGCACGGGTCTGGTCGTCGAACGTGTCGTCGCTGGCCTCGGCGATGACGACCCCGATCTGGGGCCACGCCTGCAGGACGGTGCCACCGGMGGCGAGCGTTGCTGCCGTGGCCTTGTCGGTGCCGGTGCCGCCCTGCACGACGACGAACGACGTCGAGCTGGCCAGCGGTGCGGCGCTGGCGGGGCTGGTGGCGATGACCGCCACCCCGCAGGCGGCGACCGCTGCGGCGGCGATGAGTTGGTGACTGCGTGGGTTCACGAAAGTCCTCCTCCGAAGGGATCGGCCCGATCGGGCCACCGCCGACCCTCTCAGGGGCGCAAAGGAGGAGGCAACGGGTGTTTTGTCAACACTTGGTATGGGTTCCAGCCGGCGACCGCGAGCGTCGAAGGCTCGTTCTGGGACGGGTAGATAACGCACGCTTATGTAATCCATAATGCATGCATGCGCATCTCACGCTTCCCCTCCATCCTGGACGACGTCACCGTCCGCCTCGTCGCGGGCGTGGTCCTCGTGCTCGGGGTCACCGCCCTGGTCGCCCACCAGTGGTGGCTGTATGCCGTGCTGGCCGTCGACTTCGCCCTGCGGTCGGGGTGGGGGCCCGGAGCCAGCCCGATCGCCCGACTGGTCCAGACGGTGATCCKCCCGCGCGTCCCGGCAGCGCCGCGCTACACGGCCGGACCGCCCAAGCGCTTCGCCGCTGCCATCGGCGCGGTGCTGACCGTCGCCGCGACGGGGCTCTGGCTGGCCGGCACGACCCTGCCGGTCGTGGTCATCGGGGTGGTGATGGTGGTGTTCCCCGCCCTCGAGTCCCTGGCCGGGATCTGCGTGGGCTGCATCGTGTTCGGGTGGCTCATGCGGCTCGGACTGATCCCCGAGTCGATCTGCGTGGACTGTGCAGACATCACCAAGCGCGCGGCAGCCAAGCAGGCCGCCGTCGCGCAGGCCTGAGCCGGAGGCCCGTCAGCGACGCCGGAGGCCCGTCAGCGACGCCCCAGGCCCGTCAGCGACGCCAGACGAGGACGGCCGCCCGGTCGTCCGTCTCGCCCGCCCGCGCGGCGATGCACATCTTCTCGGCCATGCCCTCGAAGCCCCGGCTGATCATGCCCTCGGCCGTCCCGAGCATGCGGTCGATGCCGTCGCGCAGGTCGCGGTTGCGGGTCTCGATGACGCCGTCGGTGTAGAGCAGCAGCGCATCGCCACGCGACAGAACGCCGCGGGCCCGCGGGAAGTCCAACCCCTCAGTCACGCCCAGCACCGGGCCCTCGTCACCCTCGAGGACCTCCCAGCGGCCGGAGCCGGCGCTGAACCGCACGGCTGGCGGGTGCCCTGCCGAACCGAGGCTGAACTCCCCCGTCGTCAGGTCGATCATCGCGTGGGCCGCCGTGGCGAAGCCCTCGTCCCAGTGCTGTCGCAGCAGGTAGTCGTTGGCGGCCGGCAGGAACCGGTCGACCGGCATCGAGCCCAGCAGGCCGCCGAACGCGCCGGACAGCAGCAGTGACCTGGTGCCAGCGGCGATGCCTTTGCCAGACACGTCGACGAGCACGAGCTCCAGCACGTCGCCGGAGCGGTTGGTCACCAGGAAGTCCCCAGAGAACGAGTCGCCGTACGCCGAGAGGACGGACAGCTCGGCGCCCCACCCGGCCGGCATCTCGGGCAGCTCACCCTGCGTGCGCAGGCGGTCGCGCAGGTCGACGAGCATCGTCTCGCCGAGGTTGCCCTGGACCCCGAGCCGGGCCCGCGAGGCGGCCACCCAGAACATGATGAACATGACGATCGCCAGCACCACGTAGGCGCTGTAGAGGGCACCCGGCGACAGCACGGTGGGCAGCTTGTCCTGGACGGTGTAGGCGCCGGCGACGAGGATGCAGACGTCGGCGAACAGCAGTAGGCGCGGGGTGAGGAACAGACCGGCCACCACGGCCACCGGGACGTACGCCGAGAACGGCACGACCTCCCACATCCACATCGCCCAGCACAGGAACGCCGCGGCCGCGATGATCCCCACGGCGGTGCTCGCTCGCTCGAACCTCGCCCACCGCGACCGTCCACGCGCCACCCGCGACAGCAGGGAGCGGCGGGCGAACACCGTTCGGTCGAGCTCCACGTCAGAGGTCCTTTGGCAGGGGATGGCGTGCGGCAGGTGCCGGCCGTTGGGCGTCGGGGGAACTGGCTGTCCCCGTCGAGCAGGCAGGAGTCCCTGCCACGGTGCGGGTACCTGCCAGCCTAATCGGCCACCCCGGCCCGTTCGGGCAAATCCCGGATCAGGGCGCCGGGGGCAGGGTGCCGTCCTGCTCGTAGGCGGCGACCATGTCGATCCGGCGCTGGTGCCGAGCGGCCCCCGAGAAGGGCGTCGCGAGGAACGCCGCGACCATCGCCTTGGCCTCGTCGACGGTGTTCATCCGCCCTCCGATCGAGATCACCTGGGCGTTGTTGTGCTCGCGGGCCAAGGTCGCCAGCTCGGTGTTGTAGCACAGGGCCGCGCGGATCCCGCTGACCTTGTTGGCCGCCATCTGCTCACCGTTGCCCGACCCGCCGAGCACCACGCCCAGGGAGTCCGCGTCGGCGGCGACCGCCTCGGCAGCCCGCAGGACGAAGACCGGGTAGTCGTCCTCGGCGTCGTAGTCGTGCGGGCCGTGGTTGGTCACCTCGTGACCCTCCGCCGCCAGGAACGTGACGAGCTCACCGAGCAGCTCGTATGCCGCGTGGTCGCCGCCGATGTGAACGCGCATGGGTGCTCCTCAGGGTGTGTCGACCGGCCGTGGGCCGGCCGGTGCAGCCACCGGCCGTGGGTCGGGGCGCTGCACAGCGGTTCGGGTCGCTCAGTCGAAGATAGGGCCAACGGTGCGGCTGCGCTTGAGCTCGAAGAAGCCCGGGGTGCGCGACACGAGCAGGCAGCCGTCCCAGAGCAGGCCGGCGGCCTCGCCCCGGGGCGCCGGCGAGACGACCGGGCCGAAGAAGGCCTCGCCGTCGACGCTGATCACCGGCGTGCCCACGTCGTCGCCAACCAGGTCCATGGCCCGCTGGTGGCTGGCCCGCAGCTCCGTGTCGTGGGCGTCGCTCTCGGCGAAGTCGGCGAGCTCCGGCGCGAGACCGACCTCGTCGAGCGCCGAGGCGACCACCGTGGCGTAGTCCCGCTCACCGCCGAGGTGGATGAGGGTGCCCATGGCGTCGTAGAGCGGCTTGACGACCTTGTCGCCGTACTCCAGCGACGCAGCGATGATCACGCGGACCGGGCCCCAGCCGCGGTCCATCATCGAGCGGTAGTCCTCGGGCAGGTCACGGCCCTCGTTGAGCACCGAGAGGCTCATCACCGACCAGGTCACCTCGACGTCGCGGACCTGCTCGACCTCCATCATCCATCGGGAGGTCATCCACGCCCACGGACACAGCGGGTCGAACCAGAACTCGGCGGACGATCGGGACAGGGAAACCTTGTCGGCACTCACACGCACAATCCTGCCATTCCTCCTCCGGACGGCCGAATCGGGTGCCTCGACCACTGGGCGCGCGTGCGAGGATGGCGGCGATCCCCGTGACACCTCGCCTTCCAGGAGCTCCCCCGTGCCCGGCACCAACCTGACGCGCGACGAGGCCACCGCCCGCGCTGCAGCCATCTCCGTCGACCACTACGACGTCACCCTCGACCTCACGACCTCCGAGACGACGTTCCGGAGCACCAGCACCGTCACCTTCCGCAGTGGCAATCCCGGCACGAGCACGTTCATCGACCTGATCGCGCCCTCGGTCGAGGCGATCACGCTCAACGGCGAGGCGCTCGACCCGGCGACGCACTACGACGGCGCACGCGTCACCATCCCGGCCACCGCGGAGCACAACACGCTCACGGTCGACGCCACGGCGGCATACATGAACACCGGCGAGGGGCTGCACCGGTTCGTCGACCCGGTCGACGGCGAGGTCTACCTCTACTCGCAGTTCGAGGTCGCCGACTGCCGGCGGATGTTCGCCGTCTTCGAGCAGCCCGACCTCAAGGCGACGTACGCCTTCACGGTCACGGCGCCGTCGCACTGGCACGTCGTGTCCAACTCCCCGACGCCCGAGCCGACGCCCGTGCGCGAGGGCGTCGCCACCTGGGCCTTCGCCCCGACCGCCTCCATGTCCTGCTACATCACCGCCCTGGTCGCCGGACCGTATGCCGTGGTGCGCGACGAGGTGCAGAGCCGCCGTGGGACCGTGCCCCTCGCGATCTTCTGCCGGCAGAGCCTGCTCGAGCACCTCGACGCCGACAACATCTTCGACTGCACGAAGCGCGGGTTCGCCTTCTTCGAGCAGGAGTTCGACTGCGAGTACCCGTTCGAGAAGTACGACCAGCTGTTCTCGCCGGAGTACAACATGGGCGCCATGGAGAACGCCGGCGCGGTCACCATCAACGAGATCTACATCTTCCGGGCCAAGGTGACCGAGCACCTCGTCGAGCGTCGCGCCCTCACCCTGCTCCACGAGCTGGCCCACATGTGGTTCGGCAACCTCGTGACCATGAAGTGGTGGAACGACCTGTGGCTCAACGAGTCCTTCGCGGAGTGGGCGTCCACGACCTGCCAGGCCGAGGCGACCCAGTGGCGGACCGCGTGGACGACGTTCGGCACCTCCGAGAAGGCGTGGGCCTACCGACAGGACCAGCTCTCGTCGACGCACCCCATCGTGGCGCCGATCCGCGACCTGCAGGACGTCGAGGTCAACTTCGACGGCATCACCTACGCCAAGGGCGCCTCGGTGCTCAAGCAGCTCGTCGCCTACGTCGGGCGTGACGCCTTCCGCGACGGCCTGCGGGCGTACTTCGCCAAGCACTCGTGGGGCAACACCACGCTGCAGGACCTGCTCGGCGAGCTCGAGCGCACGTCTGGTCGCGACCTCGGGTCCTGGTCGAAGCTCTGGCTCGAGACCGCAGGGGTCAACACGCTGCGACCGGTGATCGAGACCGACGACCAGGGGCTGGTCTCGCTCGCCCGTATCGAGCAGACCCACGCCGAGCACTACGCGACGCTGCGCCCGCACCGCCTCGCCGTGGGGCTGTACGACGTCGACGGCGACGAGCTCGTGCGGACCGACCGGCTGGAGCTGGACGTCGATGGCGAGGTGACCGAGCTGCCCCAGCTCATCGGTCGCCCCGTCCCCGACCTCCTCCTCGTCAACGACGACGACCTCGCCTACGCCAAGATCCGGCTCGACGAGCGCTCGCTCGGCACCGCCCTGGCCCACCCCCGCGGCTTCGCCGACAGCCTCCCCCGCGCCCTCGTGCTGGGAGCAGCCTGGGACATGACGCGCGACGCCGAGATGGGTGGCAGGGACTTCGTCCGGCTCGTCCTGGCGTCCTTGCCCGGCGAGACCGACTCGACGCTGCTGCGGACCCTGATCGGCCAGCTGTCGACCACGCTGCACTACTACGTGGCACCCGCGAACCGCGCCGAGGCCATCGCCGACGCAGTCCGTGCGCTGCGCGGCCTGGCCGAGCAGGCGGAGCCGGGCAGTGACGCACAGTTCCAGCTCGTCGGCGCGTATGCCGCCCTGCAGCAGGGCGGCGACGACGCGGCCCACGTGCGGTCCCTGCTCGAGGKCGAGGCCAGCCTCGAAGGGCTGACCATCGACACCGAGATGCGCTGGCGGCTGCTCATCGCGCTGGCCCGCAGCGCGGCGACCACCGAGGACGAGATCCGCGCAGAGCTCGACCGCGACAACACGGCGACCGGTCGCGAGCGGGCCGAGCAGGCCCTCGCGGCGCTGCCGACCCCCGAGGCCAAGGCCACCGCGTGGCGCCGAGCCGTCGAGGAGCGCACCCTGCCCAACTCGGTGATCGAGGCCGTCGGCGCCGGGTTCGTCGACGTCGACGACCCGAGCCTGCTGGAGCCCTATGTCGAGCGCTTCCACACCATGCTCGACAGTCTCGGCGAGTCCACGTCGCACGCGATCCTCGAGATCATCGTCACGTGCTTCTATCCGAGTCGGCTGGTGTCGCCGGCGCTGCACGACGCGACCCAGGCGTGGCTCGATGCCAACCCCGCCGCCCCGGCAGCACTGAAGCGCCTCGTGGTCGAGAACCGCGACCCGGTGGCCCGTGCGCTCAAGGCCCAGGCTCGCGATGCCCATGCGTGAGGCAGCCCTGCAGACCCTGGAAGCCCTCGCCAACCTGCGCCCACAGCAGGTGTGGGACTGGTTCAGAGGCGAGCCACTGCTCATCCTCGTCACCGTCGTCGCCGCCCTCGTCCTGCGCTGGTTGGTACTGCGCTCGATCGGCCGGGTCGTCCGCATCACCATCGCGCGCTCGGACGCCCGGCGGGCCAAGGAGCCGGGTCGTGCCGGGCGGGCCCTCGCCCAGGCGACCGGGCTGGCCCACGAGCGGCACCTCCAGCGGACCCTCACGATGGGGTCGCTCCTGCGCAGCATGGTGACCTTCGTCGTCGGCCTCATCACCGTCCTGACGGTGATGGCCATCATCGGCCTCCCGCTCGCCCCGCTGCTCGCCTCGGCCGGCGTCGGTGGCGTGGCCCTCGGCTTCGGCGCGCAGAGCCTCGTCAAGGACTTCCTCTCCGGGATCTTCATGATCCTCGAGGACCAGTACGGCGTCGGTGACGTCATCGACACCGGTGAGGCCACCGGCACGGTCGAGGAGGTGTCACTGCGGGTCACGCGGCTGCGTGACGGCACCGGTGTCGTCTGGTACATCCGCAACGGCGAGATCATCAGGATCGGCAACAAGAGCCAGGGCTGGGCCACGGCCCTCGTCGACATCCCGGTCTCCTACACCGAGAACCTCGAACGCGTCATCCCCGTCATCCGCGAGGTGGTGCACGCGCTCGAGACCGAGGAGGCGTGGCAGGACGTGCTCCTCGAAGAGCCCAACGTCGTCGGCGTCGAGTCGATCTCGGGCAACACGGTGACCATCCGGGTCATCGCCAAGACCGCCCCGGAGCAGCAGTACGGCGTGTCCCGGGAGATCCGCGAGCGCGTCAAGGCCGCCTTCGACGCCCAGGGCATCAAGGCGCCGGCCATGATGCCCTACGGCCCGGGGGCACCATGACCAGCACGGGGCAGTTCGGGAGCTTCTACGACGAGGTCGGTGGGCACGAGACGTTCCGCAAGCTCGTCGCGGAGTTCTACCGTGGCGTGGCGGGCGACCCCGCGCTGCGGGCGCTCTATCCCGAGGCGGACCTGGGACCGGCCGAGGAGCGGCTGCGGCTGTTCCTCGAGCAGTACTGGGGTGGGCCGACGACGTACTCGCAGGAGCGCGGCCACCCCCGGCTGCGGATGCGCCACCACCCGTTCAAGGTGACGCCCGCCCAGCGCGACCGCTGGCTGCTGCACATGCTGGCGGCGGTCGACACCCTCGACCTGCCCCCGGCCAACGACCTGCTGCTGCGCGACTACCTCGAGCGGGCTGCGCACTCGCTGGTCAACTCGCTCGACGAGGACTGACCCGGACCCTCGTACTCGGGCCCTCGTCGTCCTCGGGACCGTCCTCGGGACCGTCCTCGGGACCGTCCTCGGGACCGTCCTCGGGACCGTCCTCGGGACCATCCTCGGGACCATCGTCGACCCGTCCATTTCAGCCAGTAAGACGGTGTCGCCCCGCAGGTGCAGCCGGTTTTCCCGAACGCGTTCGATGCGTCAGCATGGTTCACCGTGACTGCCTCACTCGACACGCACCTCATCCACGCCGCCGCTGCGGCCGACGCCGCCTGGTGGCGCCATGCCGTCATCTACCAGATCTACCCCCGCTCGTGGGCCGACGGCGACGGCGACGGTATCGGCGACCTGCCCGGCGTGACTGCACGCCTCGACTACCTCAAGGCCCTCGGTGTCGACGCGGTGTGGTTCAGCCCCTTCTACAAGTCGCCTCAAGCCGACGCCGGCTACGACGTGGCCGACTACCGCGACATCGACCCGCTGTTCGGCACGCTCGCCGACGCGGACGCGATGGTCACCAAGGCCCACGGGCTGGGCCTCAAGGTGATCGTCGACCTGGTGCCCAACCACACGTCCGACGAGCACGAGTGGTTCCAGGCAGCCCTGGCCGCCGGCCCCGGCAGCCCCGAACGCGACCGCTACATCTTCCGCGACGGCCTCGGAGCCGACGGCTCCACGCCGCCCAACGACTGGCACTCGGTGTTCGGCGGGGACGGCTGGACCCGCGTCACCGAGGCCGACGGCCGGCCCGGTCAGTGGTACCTCCACCTGTTCGACGTCAAGCAGCCCGACCTCAACTGGGACAACCCCGAGATCGGCGACGAGTTCGAGTCGATCCTGCGCTTCTGGCTCGACCGCGGCATCGATGGCTTCCGCGTCGACGTGGCGCACGGCCTCATCAAGGAGGAGGGGCTGCCCAACTACGACGCCGAGCTGCACATCCTCGACGGCGAGGTGAAGCCCGGGGCCCCGATGCCCCCCATGTGGGACCAGGACGCGGTCCACGACGTCTACCGCCGCTGGCACAAGGTGCTGGCCGAGTACGGCGAGCCCGACCGCATCCTCGTCGCCGAGGCCTGGGTGCGCCCGCAGGAGCGCGCGGTGCGCTACATCCGGCCCGACGAGATGCACCAGGCCTTCAACTTCGACTTCCTCCAGTCCCAGTGGCGCGCCAAGGACCTGCGTGAGGTGATCGAGTCCTCGCTCGAGGCGGCTGACTCCGTCGGCGCCCCGAGCACCTGGGTGCTGTCCAACCACGACGTCGTGCGCCACGCGTCGAGGCTCGGGCTGCCCGTCGGACAGCGTCGGCCCAACGGCATCGCCGCCGACGACCCGCAGCCCGACCGTGCCCTCGGTCTGCGTCGGGCCAGGGCCGCGAGCGCGCTGATGCTCGCGCTGCCCGGTGGGGCGTACGTCTACCAGGCCGAGGAGCTGGGGCTGCCCGACTCGACCGACATGCCGGCTGAGTTCCGGCAGGACCCGACCTTCGTCCGCAGCGAGGGCAAGGAGGTGGGTCGCGACGGCTGCCGCGTGCCCATCCCGTGGGAGAAGGACAAGCCGTCCTTCGGCTTCGGGCCGACCGACCAGACCTGGCTGCCGCAGCCCGCGATCTACGGTGACTATGCCGTCGACCAGCAGGACGGCGTCGCAGGGTCGACGCTCGAGCTCTATCGTGACCTCCTGCGCCTCCGGCGCGAGCGCAACCTCGGCACCGGCGGCCTCGAGATCGCACGGGACTTTCCCGACGACGTCGTGGCGCTGGTCAACACCGGACAGGGCGAGCGGACGCTCAT
The DNA here is from genome assembly GCF_056403935.1 of Pedococcus sp. P2_E4. Classification (NCBI taxonomy): domain Bacteria; kingdom Bacillati; phylum Actinomycetota; class Actinomycetes; order Micrococcales; family Intrasporangiaceae; genus Pedococcus; species Pedococcus sp. P2_E4. The sequence goes on from NZ_JBFUEO010000006.1 coordinate 60,036, forward strand.
CATCGCCAACCTGGGCGTCGAGGCCGTCGAGCTCCCCGAGGGCGCGACCGTGCTGCTGGCCTCCGGCGCCCTGACCGAGGACGGTCAGGTGCCCACCGACACGACGGTCTGGGCGGCTCTCTGACGGAGGCTCCAGCCCGGACACGTCGATCCCGGGACACCTCGCTGAAGGGGTGTGCCGCGTCCCCGCGCGGTGCACCCCTTCAGCGTCCGACTGCCCCACGATCCCGTCCCCGCCGTGGGTCCATGCTCGGCCGGAACGCTCGTGGATGCGCGTCACCGCTGGTCAGCCTATGATTGGCGAGCCGCCCGCCTCCGGGCGAGCGGCACCGACGAGACTGCTCTGGACCGTATGGCAGCGCCCCATCGAGGCACGCCCTGCGGAGGTACCGTGAGCCAGCAGATCGACGACCAGTCCGTCCGCGACACAGCCGAGCCGGCTGCGCCCCCGTCGTCTTCGGGGCCTACCCCCCTCGACCTGCCGTCGCTGACGGTACGCGCCCTGGTGACGGCGCTGGGCGAGGCCGAGGACGTGCTGCGCGGCCTCGAGCCCTTCGTCGTCCAGCACGGACGCCTGGTCGTGAACCCGGCGCGGGCACCGTGGATCACCCGGGAGCGAGCACTGGTCGCCGAGCTGCGGTCGCGGCACACCTCCTGGCGACGGGGCGCTCTCAACGGTTATGCAGCCCCCGGCACCGACCGGCGGCCCGACTGAACGCCCGAGTGGACGCCGCGAGTGAACGCCCCTGACGAACGGCTCAGGGACGCAGCCCCTCCTCGACCACCATGGACGCGACGGTGTGCAGCGGCGTGTTGTGGTTGCGGGAGTAGGACCGGATCCGCTGGAAGGCCTCGTCAACCCCCACGCCCAAGGCCTCGGCGAGCACCCCCTTCGCCTGCTCGACGACGACGCGTGAGCTCAGGGCACGCGACAGCTGGTCGGACAGGTCCACCTGCTGTTGCAGCCGCGACGCGTTGGCGAGGTAGGCCGTGGCCATGTCGGCCAGGGCCTGCGCGGCTGCGAGGTCAGCATCCGGCCACTCACGCACCTCCCCGGCATACAGGTTGAGGGCCCCGACCCCCTTGCCCTTCAGCCGCATCGGGATCCCAGCCACGGCTGCCACCCCGAGCCCTTGGGCCACCTCGGCGTAGTCGCCCCACCGCCGGCCCGCCTCCCGGACGTCACCCACGGCCACGATCTCGCCGGAGTAGCAGGAGTCGACGCAGGGCCCTTGTTGCAGGGTCTCCTGGAGTCGCTCGAGCTGGGCCACCCGGCCGGCCACGGCCGAGACGAAGGTCAGCCGGCCGTCGACGTCCAGCGACACCCCGCTGCCCACGAGGGCGAGGACGTCGGTGACGCCCTCCGTGAGGCGCTCGAGCACGTCCTCCATGTCGTAGTCGCTGACCATGTCTGCCGTGAAGGCCGACAGGGTCCGCAAGAGGCGCAGCTGGTCGTGCATGGTGAGTCTCCGTGACGTCGTGACCTCGCTCCCGGCAACCCAACTGTATTCCTGCAGGTCAGGGGCGTGCGGGTAAGCGGCGGCCCAGTTCCTCCAGTCTCGGTCGCCGGCCGGTGGCGGGCACGCGCAGGTCGGGCCGGTACCCCAGAATGGACCGGTGAGAGCAGCCGACCACCCCTACTTCGACTCCCCCACCCCGATCGGGCTCGCCCACCGTGGTGGCGCGAAGCTCGCGGCCAACCTGCACCTCGAGAACACCATGGCCGCCTTCCGGGAGGCCGTGCAGCTGGGCTACCGCTACCTCGAGACCGACGTGCACGCGACGGCAGACGGGGTCCTGCTCGCCTTCCACGACGCCCGGCTCGACCGGGTCACGTCCGGGACGGGGCGCGTGGCCCACCTGCCGTATGCCGTGGTGCGCGAGGCGCGGATCCACGGCACCCAGGAGATCCCGCTGCTGTCGGAGCTGCTCGAGGAGTTCCCCGACGTCCGGTTCAACGTCGACGTGAAGTCGGCCGGGGCCATCGACCCGCTTGCCGAGGCGATCAGGGCGCACGGGGCCATCGACCGGGTCTGCGTCGGGTCCTTCTCCGACCGTCGCCTGAGGGCGATGCGCGCCCTCGTCGGCCCGGGTCTGGCCACCTCGGCAGGTCCGGCCGAGGTCGCTGCCCTGCGGCTGCCGCCGGGCTGGCTCGCGGCGCAGGTGCGCTCCCCCGCCGCCGCCCTCCAGGTCCCCACCGGACACGTCGTCCACGGCAGACGTCTCGACCTGGTCACCCCTGCCTTCGTCCGACGCGTCCACGCCCTCGGCAAACACGTGCACGTCTGGACGATCGATGACGCCGACGAGATGCACCGCCTCTTCGACCTCGGGGTGGACGGCATCGTGTCCGACCGGATCGACGTGCTGGCCGACGTGCTGGCGCAGCGGGGCGTCCCCCTGGGCGCCTGACGGCGCCCCTCAGCGGATGAGGACGTGCCCCGCGTCGGTGGACAACCGGGTCCAGCGCCCGTGGCTCCAGACGGTCACCTCGCTGCCGGGTCGGCTGAACCCCAGGACGTATGCCGCGAACGCGCCGCCCGAGGGCACCGGAGGGACGGTTGCCGTGGGCTGGCCCCACACCTGACGGCGCAGGGCAGTCACGGCGTGGCCACCGGCCGCCGCCGGGGCACCCTCGGCGATCTGCGAGATGCCTTGCCTGGCAACCGAGTTGAGCTCATCAGCGGGCACCGCGCCGACACGCTCCCACCCGCCACGAGGCGGCGCCACCGCCGACCACGCGGTGCTGACGGTCACCGGCGGCAGGGGCAGCGTGGTGCCGACCTCGCGGGCGAGCCGGTCGGTCAGGGCCGCGAGCGAGACGGTGAGGTCGAGGTCGGCCGGCTCCTCGAGCGGCATGACGCGCAGCCCGATCACGGCGCCCTCGGCCATCAGCCCGGCACCCGGCAGGATCCCGACGTAGGCCGCGAGCGTCCGGTCGCTGGCCTGCAGCCGGACCGCGCCATCCTCGTCGGCGGCCTTGGCGCGGGCGACGAACGTGCGCAGGTCGTCGAGCCCCCTGGCGTCGGGAAAGTGCAGCTCCATCAGCGCCGCCGCCACCGGAACGGCACCGGTTCGCCGGCGTGGGACCGCAGCCGGGCGCGCAGTGCCTCGTCCATGCGGCGGGGTCTGCTGGTCGCGAAGTCGTAGAGGACGAGGGTCGTCTCGGCCCGGGCGAAGACGGTGTCGTCGCTGCTGGCGTGCTCGCGTCGGCCGTCGCGCACGACGTACCCCAGGTCGAACCCGGCTCCCCCGAGCGAGGTCACCCACATCTCGACCACGATCGGCGGGACCCGGAACAGCAGGGGTGCGAGGTACTCGATCTCGTGCCGGGCGACCAGGATGCCCTCGTTGAGCACGGAGCGGTCCTGCCCGAACCACTCCTCGAAGCCGATGACGCGGGCGTCCTCGAGCAGCCGCAGGAACTGCACGTTGTTGACGTGGCCGTAGGCGTCCATGTCGCTCCAGCGCAGCGGCACGTTGACGCGGTACCGGGCGTCGGGCGTGCTCGGCTGCTGGGCCAGGTCGTCGTCCATGGGGCCATCCTCGCAGGGGTGTCGGCCACGCGGCATACGGTGGTCGCCATGGGAACCCCGACCGCCGCCGCACCCGCCACCGACCTGCGCCCCGGCGCCGCCGGGTCGCTGCGGCAGCAGGCGACGGCGGTGCTGCGCCGCCTGGTCGGGCGCGACGACGTGGACTTCCGCGACGGACAGTACGACGCGGTCGAGGCACTCGTCGGGCAGCGCCAGCGCGTGCTGGTCGTCCAGCGCACGGGGTGGGGCAAGTCGGCGGTCTACTTCGTCTCCACTGCGCTGCGGCGTGCCGAGGGCGCCGGGCCCACCGTGATCGTGAGCCCGCTGCTGGCCCTGATGCGTGACCAGATCGCGGCCGCCGAGCGCGCCGGCATCCGGGCGGTGACGATGAACTCCGCCAACGCCGACGAGTGGGGGCGGGTCTCCGCGGCCCTGGCGGCGGACGAGGTCGACGTGCTGCTGGTGAGCCCCGAGCGGCTCAACAACCCCCGGTTCCGCGACGAGCAGCTGCCCGACCTGGCCCGACGCTGCGGCCTGCTCGTCGTCGACGAGGCGCACTGCGTCTCCGACTGGGGGCACGACTTCCGCCCCGACTACCGGCGCATCCGCGACCTGCTCACGACCTTGCCCTCCGACACCCCCGTGCTGGCCACCACCGCGACGGCCAACGCCCGGGTGGTCACCGACGTCGTCGAGCAGCTCGGGGCAGGCGGACACGAGGTGCTGACCCTGCGCGGCGGGCTGGCGCGCGACTCCCTGCGGCTGGGCGTCATGCGGCTGACCTCCCCGGAGCAGCGCCTGGCCTGGCTGCTGGCGCACCTCGACACCCTGCCCGGCAGCGGCATCGTCTACACCCTCACGGTGTCGGCCGCCGAGGACATCGCGGTCGCCCTGCGCGAGGCAGGTCATGAGGTGCGCGCCTACACCGGGCGCACCGACCCCGCCGACCGCGAGCAGCTCGAGGGGCTCCTGCGCGACAACCGGGTCAAGGCCCTCGTGGCGACGTCGGCGCTCGGGATGGGGTTCGACAAGCCCGACCTGGGCTTCGTGCTCCACCTGGGTGCACCCTCGTCCCCGGTCGCGTACTACCAGCAGGTGGGTCGCGCTGGTCGCGCGACCGAGCGAGCCGACGTGCTGCTGCTGCCGGGGCCCGAGGACAAGGACATCTGGGCCTACTTCGCTTCGGCGTCGATGCCCCGACAGGAGCAAGCCGACGCGGTGCTCACGGCTCTGGCCGAGTCGGCACGCCCCTTGTCGACGGTCGCCCTCGAGTCGATGGTCGACATTCGGCGCACGCGGCTCGAGCTGCTCCTCAAGGTGCTCGACGTCGACGGAGCGGTCCAGCGTGTCCCGGGGGGCTGGACGTCGACCGGTCAGCCGTGGACCTACGACGCCGAGCGCTACACCCGCGTCACCGAGGCGCGGGTGCGCGAGCAGGACCTCATGGTGGCCTACGAGCAGGCCACCGACTGCCGCATGGCGTTCCTGCAGACCTCCCTCGACGACCCCACGGCCACCCAGTGCGGGCGGTGTGACGGGTGCGCCGGGACGTGGTTCCCGACCGAGATCCCGGACGTGGCCGTGACCACCGCCCGCGGACGCCTCGAACGCGCCGGGGTCGAGCTCGAGGCGAGGGCCCAGTGGCCTTCGGGCATGGACCGTCTCGGCGTTCCCCTCAAGGGCAAGATCGCCGCGTCCGAGGCGATGGAGACCGGTCGCGCGGTGGCGCGGCTGACCGACCTGGGCTGGGGTCAGCAGCTGCGCAGCCTGCTGCGGGCAGACGACGCACCCGTCCCGGCCGAGCTGCTGAGGGCCTGCGTCCCCATCCTGCGCGACTGGGGCTGGGCGCAGCGGCCCGTCGCGGTGGCAATGGTGCCCTCGCGTACCCGTCCGCTCCTGGTGGAGTCCCTCAGCCGTGGCATCGCCGAGATGGGGCGCATGCAGTGGCTGGGCGCGCTCGAGCTCGTCGATGGCGGCCCCGTGGGTGAGGCCGGCGGCAACAGCGCCTTCCGGCTGGCCGGGGTGTGGGGTCGGCTCCGCGTGGCGGGTGAGCAGGCCACGCTCCTGGCTGACCTCGACGGGCCGGTGCTGCTCGTCGACGACATCGCGAGCTCGCGGTGGACCCTCACCGTCGCGGCCCAGGCGCTGCGTCAGGCGGGGGCACCCGGCGTGCTGCCGTTCGTGGTGGCCCTTGAGGCCTGAGCCCGGTTGGCAAGCGCGCCCTGCGGAGGGGCCGGGCCTCCCCGACCGTCGAGTGAGCGCGATGGGCGGCTCCCGGGGCCGGGAGGAGCACATCGCGCTCACTCAGGCGCTCACCCAGCGGTCAGGCTGCCTCGACCTGCGGGCTGGTGGCGACCAGCGACTCGACCGCGGCCACGAGCCGGTTGACGACCTCCTGGTCGCCGAGCACGTCGACGTCGATGCTGGTCTGCGAGAACACGATCTCGTCGGGCGCCACGGCTCCGGCGATGGTGGCCGAGCGGCGGGCGTGCTCGTGCGCCCACTTGCCGCCGTAGGGAGTCGGGGTCACGCCGACGACGGCGAACGGCTTGCCCTTGATGGCACCGGCGCCGAAGGGGCGGGAGAGCCAGTCGATCGCGTTGTTGAGCACGGCGGGCATGGTGCCGTTGTACTCGGGGGTGACGGCGAGGACGCGGTCGGCGCCAGCGACCAGCTCACGCAGCGCGCGGGCGGCGTGCGGGGCCGACCCGGTGTCGAGGTCCTCGTTGTAGAAGGGGATCTCGCCGAGGCCCTCGGCGATCTCGACCTGCACACCCTCGGGGGCGTGCTCGCGGACCTTCTCGGCCACGCGGCGGTTGACGGAGTCGGCGCGCAGGCTACCGAGGAGGATGACGACGCGGGTGTCGGACATGGGGGGCCTTTCGGAGGGAGGATGTCTGCCATCGACCCTAACCGGACTGTGGTCCGGTTCATTCCCGCCCCTAGGATCGCCCCATGAGCCAGGCGCCGCTCCCCCTCCTCGGTGGGCCGCCCCCGGAGCGACGCGACGCCGCGCGCAACCGGGAGGCACTGCTCGACGCCACGACACGCCTGCTCGACCACTGTGGCGTCGACGCGGTCACGATGGATGCCGTCGCCGCGGCCGCGGGCGTGGGCAAGGGCACGGTGTTCCGCCGGTTCGGCAGCCGGGCCGGGCTCATGGCCGCGATGCTCAACTTCCGCGAGCTCGCCTTCCAGACCAGTGTGCTGTCCGGACCACCCCCGCTCGGCCCCGGCGCACCGCCCATGGAGCGACTGCTGGCATTCGGACGCAGCCGGCTCGAGTACAACCTCACCGCCGGCCAGCTCATCGAGGCGGCCGGTCGAGCGGGGCGCCAGGCCACGGGCGTGAGGTCGTTCGGCGTCATGCACGTGACCTACCTGCTCGGTCAGCTCGGGGTCGAGGGCGACCGCAGGTTCCTCGCCGCAGCGGTCCTAGCGCCCCTGGACAGCCTCGTCCTCGAGGACCCCGAACGGCTCGAGGAGCTCGTCGTCGACGACGTCGTCGCGGGCTGGACCGACCTGGTCCACCGCGTCGTCACCGGTCACCCCAGCAGGCCGGTCTGACCGCAGTGCGACGGTGAACAGGGGTAGGAAGGCCTGCACGACGGGGCCGATCGCCACGGCATACAGCACGGTGCCCAGGCCGACGACGCCGCCCAACAGCCACCCGACGACGAGCACGGTGAGCTCGATGCTGGTCCGCACGACCCGGATGCTGCCACCAGTGCGCCGGACCAGCCCGGTCATCAGGCCGTCGCGCGGGCCGGGTCCGAACTGGCTGCCGATGTAGAGCGCGCCCGCGATGCCGTTGAGCACGACCCCCGCCACCAGCAGGGCCACGCGGGCCACCATCGCGTCGGGAGCCTCGAGCAGCGCCAGCGCCGCGTCGGAGACCAGGCCGATGACGACCACGTTGGCGATGGTGCCCAGGCCCGGCCACTGCCGCAGCGGGATCCAGAGCAGCAGGACCAACGCACCCACGACGATGACGACGGTGCCGAAGCTGAGCGGGAGGTGCTCGGCCACGCCGTAGTGGAAGACGTCCCAGGGGTCGAGCCCGAGCTCGGACCGGATCATCATCGCCATCGACACGCCGTACAGCGTCAGCCCCACGAGCAGCTGGGTCAGCCGACGCGCGGTCCGGCCGGCTCGCAGCTGCTGGAGCGGGGTCATCGGGGTGAGGTGGGTCCGGGTCATGGACTCCATGATTGGCCCCCATTGGCCTTTCTTTCCATAGCCAATCGTGGAAAAGTGGTCTGCATGGCTCCTCGCAGCATCACCGCCGCCCGGCTCGCGCCACTGCTCGGCTCGGCCCTGTCCGTCACCCCCGCCTACCGCGGCCTCGCCGACGCGCTGCGGCTGCTGGTCGCCGACGGCCGACTGCCCGTGGGCACCCGCCTGCCCAGCGAGCGCGACCTCACGGGCGCGCTCGGGGTGAGCCGGACGACCGTCACCCGCGCGTATGCCGAGCTGCGCGACCGCGGCTACCTCACCTCCCGGCAGGGCTCGGGCAGCGTGGTCGCCCTGCCGGCCGACGCGGCCGGCCACCGGTCGGGCACCGCGTTGCGACCGGGCGACCCGCTCGATGCCGGTGTCATCGACCTCACCTGCGCCTCGATGAGCGCCCCGGCCGGGACCGTGACGGCCTACGAGCACGCGGTGGCCCAGCTCCCGGCCTACCTGTCGGGCACGGGCTACCACCCTCTCGGACTGGCCGAGCTGCGCCAGGCACTGGCAGACCGGTTCACCCAGCGAGGGCTCGCGACCACCCCGGACCAGATCATGGTCACCAGCGGCGCGCTCGCCGGCCTGGCCGTGACCGCACGGGCGCTGCTGTCCCCGGGCGACCGGGTGATGGTCGAGAGCCCGAGCTATCCGAATGCCATCGACACGCTGCGGCGCAGTGGCGCCCGCGCCGTCGGGCTGCCCGTGGGTCGCGGCGGTTGGGACATCGCCGCAGCCGAGGCGGCGCTGCGCCAGACAGCGCCGCGGGCTGCCTACCTCATCCCCGACTTCCACAACCCGACCGGGTTGCTGATGACTGACGAGCAACGGCACGCGCTCGGCTCGGCCCTCGGCGGCACCCACACGATCGCCGTCGTCGACGAGACGCTGGTCGACCTTGCCCACGACCCCGCCCTCTCCATGCCCCAGCCACTGGCCAGCCACCATCGCCAGACGGTGACCCTCGGTGGCGCGAGCAAGTCGTTCTGGGGCGGTCTGCGGGTCGGGTGGATCCGCGCCCCGCGCGACCTGATGCCGGCGCTGGTCAGTGCTCGGCTCACCCTGGACCTCGGTGCCCCAGTCCTCGAGCAGCTCGTGCTGACCGAGCTGCTTGCCCACCGTGATGACATCCTCACCGACCGCCGGGCCACGATCGTGCGCACCCGGGACGCGCTCATGGGGGCTCTGCGCCAGCGCCTGCCCGAGTGGGAGTTCCGCGAGCCCGAGGGCGGCCTGTGCCTGTGGGCCGAGCTGCCCGAGCCGCTCTCCACGCCGTTGTGCGCGGCAGCAGACCGACACGGCGTCATCCTCGCCCCCGGCTCGCAGTTCGCGCCCGAAGGCGGGCTCGAGCGGTTCCTGCGCCTGCCGTTCACCGGACACGAGCCCGAGGTGGTCGCCGAGGCCGTCGACCGGATCGCCCTGGCCTGGCAGGACACCAGCGCCGCCCGGTCCACCACCCGACGCGGACCTCTGGTGGCCTGAGGTTCAGAGCGCAGGGTCGACCACCCCGGTGCGGCACGTGGACGCGGCGGTCAAGGCCTCGGTCGAGCAGCATCCGGCCGCGGTGAGGGCCCTCGCACTGCTGCGGAACCGGGTCGCCGCGCCCGCTAGGGTCGGGGCGTGACCGCAGCCGACACCTCGTCCTTCGACCCGCTGACCGACCTGCTCGACACGCTCGACCTCGAGGAGCTCGGTACCGCGCGCATCACGGTGGAAGGCGTTGGCGACCGCGCCGACTTCGGCGAGTCGGGCGCGACCGTGTTCCTCGGTCGCAGCCAGAAGATGCCCCACGGCCGCGTCTTCGGTGGGCAGGTGCTGGCGCAGTGCATCATGGCCGCCGGCCGCACGATGAGCGACGTCGATGACGGCGACGGCCCCCGTCGGATCCACTCGTTGCACGGCTACTTCATGCGTCCGGGCGATGACACGAAGCCGATCCGGTTCGCCGTCGAGCGGATGCGCGACGGCAACTCCTTCTCGACGCGCCGGGTGCACGCCATCCAGGACGGCCTGCCGATCCTGTCGATGATCACGTCGTTCCAAGAGGCCAGCGGCGGCCTCGACCACCAGGACCCCATGCCGCAGGTCCCCGGTCCTGACGACCTGCCGTCCATGAGCGACCTGTTCGGTGGGATCGACCACCCCGGGGCCCGGCACCTGCTCAAGCGTCCGGTGGAGCACCGACACGTCGACGGCAACCTCTTCGTCGCACCGGGACCCGACCTGGTGTCCCACCAGAGTGTGTGGCTCAAGGCCGTCGGCACCCTGCCGGACGACCCGTTGGTGCACGCGGCCGTCCTCGCCTACGCCTCCGACTACACCTTGCTCGAGGCGGTCTTGCGTCGCCACGGGCTGACCTGGACCGACCGACGGCTGCGGCCCGCGAGCCTCGACCATGCGATGTGGTTCCACCACCGCCCCGTGCGGGCCGACGAGTGGCTGCTCTATACGCAGGAGTCGCCCTCCGCGTCCGGCGGTCGCGGCCTGGGCATCGGGCGGATCTTCTCCGCCGACGGCACGCTCGTCGCGACGGTTGCCCAAGAGGGCATGGTGCGAGTCAAGGAGGGCTAAGCACGGGCATGCGGCCGGCCCCGCCGGGGTCGGCGGGGTGTGGGGCGCGGTCACGCTGGTTCCTGCGCGGCGCGCCGCGCGAGCAGCTGGTCGTAGGAGCCGCGGGTCAGGTCCCACTCCACCCGCTCACCCTCCGGACCGGTCACGACCCGCCCGGCGAGGCGTCGCTGGTGGACGATGGTGTGGTGCCGCTCGCACACCAGGGCGGCGTTGGACAGGTCCGAGGTGCCGAAGTCGGCCCAGTGCACCAGGTGATGACCGTCCGTCCACGCCGGTGGGGCTCCGCACCCGGGGTACGTGCACCCGCCGTCCCGCAGCCACAGCCGTCTGGTCTGCGCCGGGGTGAAGAACCGGACCGTGCGGCCCAGGTCGAGCACCTCACCCCTTGACCCCAGCACGACCGGGACCACGGAGGCGTCGCASGCGAGCCGGCGSACCGTCTCGGGCGCGAGGTGGGTGCCGGTGTCGAGCCCGCCCAACGTCGTRCCGGCCCCGGTGGCGTCGCGCAGGGACGCCCAGTCCATCGTCACCAGCAGCGTSGTCTTGGCGTTCTTGCCCACCGCGTCGTCCGCGCCCACCGCCCGGCGCACCAGCGCGATGAGGGCGTCACCGCGCCGCCGGTCGCTGCTGCGCAGGTCCCGTTCGCCGTCCACCGGGCGGGGTGCCGAGAGGGGTCCGAGGGCCGCCTCCAGGACCGCCTTGCCCTCGGTGTCGAGGGTCAGGTGGTAGTCGTAGATGCCGGTCGGGCAGTCCTGCGGCTGGGACAGGGACACAAACGCCTTGGCGGCGTCCTGCTCGCGCTGCAGCACGTCCTGGCGGCCGTGTCGGGCCAGCAGCGCCGGCCGCACCAGTCGGCAGCCGCGGGGCCCGTGCTCGACGGCTATGGCGATCAGCCCCGCCAGCACGTGCGGCTCGGCCCCGTCGGTCAGCAGCGGGCGCAGCTTGTCGGCCTCGACCACGACCGCGGCCGCGGACCGCACCGGCAACACCCCCGCCCGCACCGCCTCGGCCACCGGCGCATTGACCGGCTTGCCGAACGCCGCCGCCAGCTCCACCACCTGCCGCGCCCCGCCGGCCCGGGTCGACGGCGCATGACACCGCACCCACTGGGCCGGGGTCAACGCCTCCGACCCACCGGACGTCTCCCCCCGGCCCATCGCCACAGCCGTCACCATCACCCGCGCCAGATCACACGCGCCACCCAACGCGTCCACCTCCGTGAGCAGCCCGGACAACCCCTGCGGGCCACCGCCGGAGGGGACCTGCCACAGCAGCTGCCCGAGCGCGCCCAGCGACTCACGGGCGGCGCTGATCCGCTCGCGGTGCTGCTCCAGCGTGAGTTCCCCCTGCATGACAACCACCGTAGAACCCGCCACCGACAGCCCCCCAACCCCAAGGACGACGCGAGTCCCGTTGCAGCGCAACGGAATCACGCGGCATACCAAGCCCGAACAGGCAAGGGGCTGACGCCCACCTGTGAACAGCCAACCGGCCAACGACCGCCCCTGTGGACAGACGGCGAATGACGACGACCCGCCATACCCCTCGAAAGCCAGGCCACCGAACAGGCGCCGAAGGCGTCCGGCGTCAGCCCATCCCGCGATCGGCATCGATGCGGACGATGGCGACGCTCTGCGGTGGCAGGTGCAGGCCGCGGTTCTGGATGCGGGTCTGCCCCGGCTCCCACGCCAGCACCACCTCGAGCGGGGACGCGTCGAGGGGCACCGTCCACCGCGAGCCGTCGAAGTTGCACACGGTACGCAGGTCGCCTCGACGCATGACCAGCCAGCTGGCGGCTTCGTCGAAGTCCACCTCGACCAGGTCGAGACGACCATCGGTGAGCTGGAACTCGTTGCGCCGCAAGGCGATCAGGTCGTGGTACCAGCGGAGCATCCGTGCGTGGTGCGGCTTGCGCGGCTCGGCCCAGTCGATCCGCGAACGCAGGAACGTCGCCTCGTCCTGCGGGTCGGGCACGTCGTCCCAGGCCAGTCCGTGGGTGGCGAACTCACGACGACGACCCTCGGTGACGGCCGCCCGCATCTCGGGGTCGTCGAAGTCGGTGAAGAACTGGAACGGCGTCGTCGCGCCCCACTCCTCACCCATGAACACCATCGGCGTGAAGGCGGAGGTCAGGTAGAGCGCGGCCCCGATGGCCTGCTCCCCCGGCTCGAGCAGCGCGCTGATCCGCTCGCCTCTGGCCCGGTTGCCGACCTGGTCGTGCGTCTGCAGGTAGCCCAGGAAGCGGCGCCCGTCCGTGGCCTTGCGGTCGACCGGGGCACCCCAGTCGGACTCGCGGAAGCTGGACCACGTGCCGTCGTGCAGGAACGCCCGGGTCAGGGTCTTGGCGAGGACCGCCAACGGACCGCCGTCGGGCAGGGCGCGGTTGCGTCCCGCAAAGTCGGCGTAGTACCCCTGCTGCTCGCCGGTCAACGTCACGTGCAGGGCGTGGTGGAGGTCGTCGTCCCACTGCGCGTCCATGCCACGGCCTCCCTTGCTGGTCGGGGTGACCATGCTGGGGTCGTTCAGGTCGCTCTCGGCAAGGAGCTCCAGCGGCCGGCCGAGGCGGACCGACAGGGCCGCAACCTCGGTGGCGAGCTCGGCCAGCAGGTGCCGGTCAGAGTCGTCGTGCAGCTCGTGGACGGCATCGAGGCGCAGCGCGTCGACGTGGAAGTCGCCGAACCAGCGCAGGGCGTTGTCGATGACCCACCGGCGGACGTGGAAGCTGCCGTCCCCATCGAGGTTGATCCCCGGACCCCAGGGCGTCGGGTGCCGGTCGGAGAAGTACGGCCCGAACCGGGACAGGTAGTTGCCGACGGGTCCGAGGTGGTTGTAGACCACATCGAGGCACACCGCCAGGCCCCGGGCGTGACACGCATCGACGAACCGCTGCAATGCCACCGGACCGCCGTACTGGTCGTCCACCGCCCACGGACCGACGCCGTCGTAGCCCCAGTTCCACCGTCCCGGCCAGGAGGCGACGGGCATCAGCTCGACGACGTCGACGCCGAGCCCGACCAGGTGGTCGAGCCGTCCCTGGGCCGCGTCGAGCGTGCCCTCGGGCGTGAAGGTGCCCACGTGCAGCTCGTAGACGACACCGCCGAGGACGCCCTCGCCCAGCTGCGCTCCGGCCCACGTGGCATCGCGCCAGGGGTACAGCCGGTGGTCGAACCAGCGGCTCTCGCCGTGCACGCCATACGGTTGCCACGCGGAGCGGGGGTCCGGGGTGACGTCACCCCCGTCGAGGCGGAAGCCATAGTCCAAGGACGGGTATGCCGCCGTGCCCGACTCCCCGTCGAGCTCGGGTTCGGCCGGTGGTGCCTGCCAGCGCCACCAGCCGTCGCCCTTGGGCTCCATGTCGTCACGCTCCGCACTGGCGTCTGCCAGGGACCACTCGACCTCGACGCGGGTAGCGTCGGGCGCCCAGACGGTGAGCTCCGGTCCGGCATGCAGTTGTGGTTGGTGCGTGGTCATCGCGGGCAAGACTGTCATGTCCGCGCGAGCACTGCGACCGGCAGCACACCCAACAGCGCTCCGAGGCCGACCCGGCCGTCGGCGGACTCGACCTCGCGACCGGTGAGCAGGTCGCGCCAGGTCCCCTCGGGCACGGCGACCGTGTGCTCACCCCAGCCACCCGCGGACGCCAGCGACTCGCTGAGGCGGGTCACGACGGCGATGACCTCGGGCCTGTCGGCGTCGCCCCGCGCCACGGCGACGGCGTGTGCGCTCGAGGCTGGCACCGCGGCATACGTCGCGTCGGGGCCGGTGAACCACTCGGGGTGCTCGCGGCGCAGCCGAAGCACCCGCGAGGTGACCAGGAGCTTCTCGTCGTCGAGGTCTCGGGCGGGCTCGCCGGAGTCGAGGCGCGCGAGCCGCTCGAGTCGGGGTGCGTAGTCCACGGGCCGCCGGTTGTCCGGGTCGACGAGCGACAGGTCGACCAGCTCGGTGCCCTGGTAGACGTCGGGCACCCCAGGCAGCACGAGCTGGAGCAGCTTCTGGCCGAGGGTGTTGACGCGAGCCGCCGCAGCCGCCCGGTCGACCCAGGCATCGAGGTGCGCAGCCAGGGCGGGGTCGGTCGTGAGCGCGGAGACGACCCGGGCGACGGCGGTCTCGTACGCCTCGTCGGGGTCGGTCCAGGTCGTGCGGTCCTTCGCCTCGCGAGTCGCCTTGGTGGCGTACGCCTGGAGGCGGTCCTCGGTGATCGGCCAGGCCCCGACCGCGGTCTGCAGCAGGAGGTACTCCGTGCGGGCGTCCACCAGCTCGCCGCGGTGGTCGGCCAGCAGCTCGCGCGCCGTCGCCACCCAGGCGGCCCACTCGACCGGCAGCTCGGAGATCACCGACAGGCGGGCCCGGACGTCCTCGGACCGCTTGGTGTCGTGGGTCGAGAGCGTCGTCATGGTCGTGGGCCAGTGCGCGAGCTGTCGCTCGGCGAAGGCGTGCAGCTCGGCGGGGTCGAGCCCGAGGTGGCCGGGGTCGCCGCCCACCTCGTTGAGCCCCGTGAGTCGGGCGTAACGGTAGAACGCGGTGTCCTCGATGCCCTTGGCCATCACGGGACCGCAGGTCTGCTGGAAACGCACCATGAACTCGCGGTGGGCGGCCTCGGCGTCGTCGTCGAGCTCGTCGAGAGGCGTTCCCTCGGCCAGGAGGGCGACGATCCCGATCGCGTCCTGGTCGGCATCGTCGGCGGCCGCGGCGGCCCGCGCCTCCGCGTGAGCGAGCACCTGGAGCTGGGCGTGATCGGCGTCCTGCCCCGGCGACAGGTAGGCGCGGTAGCGGTCCATGGCGACGAGCAGCGCCCCGAGGCCGCGGCGCAGAGCGGCTTGGTCCTCGTCGGGCACGATCCGTGCGAGCAGGCGCATCAGCCGGTTGACCTCGGCGATCTGCACCTGCGCGACGACCTGCTCCTTGGCGGCCTGCACCATCGCAACAAGGTCCTGGTGCTCACCCACGAGCTCGGTCAGCAGGTCGGTGAGGGGCTGCTCTGCGGCCGGGTCCACGAAGACCTGCTGCACGCGCAGCAGGGTGTCGTAGCCCGTGCTCCCGGCGCACCGCCAGTCCTCGGGGAGCTGCTCCTGGCCCTCGAGGACCTTCTCGGCGACGACCCAGGCGTCGCCCGTGGCGTCCGCGAGCCGCGCGAGGTAGCCGGCGGGGTCGGCAAGGCCGTCGGGGTGGTCGATGCGGAACCCGTCGATCGTGCCGGCGCGGAACTCCTCGAGCAGGAGCCGATGGGTGTGGTCGAAGACGTCGGGCTCCTCGACGCGCACAGCGGCCAGCGTCGTCACGTCGAAGAACCGGCGGTAGTTGAGCCGGGTGGTCCCCTGACGCCAGTCGCACAGGCGGTAGGACTGGGCCTCGACGAGCTCCGGGATCGGCAGCCCCTCCGTCCCGGGACGCACGGGGAACACGTGGTCGTAGTAGTGGAGCACCGGCTCGTCACCGTGAGGTCCCCCGTCGGCCGCCAGGGACAGCTCCTGCGCGGCCACCACGTCCTCGAGCGGTTGTCCGAGCACCGGCAGCAGGACACGGCCGTCTTCCGCGTCCCAGTCGACGTCGAACCAGTGCGCGTGGTCCGAGTCCGGCCCGAAGCGCAGCAGCGACCACCACGGGTGGTTGAGCGACGCCGGGGTCGGCGTGGTCATGTGGTTGGGCACGACGTCCACGACCGTGCCCAAGCCGGCCCCACGCAGGGCCGTGGCCAAGGCGTCGAACCCGGCCGCTCCCCCGGCCTCCTCGTTGAGGAACTCGTGGCTCACGACGTCGTACCCGTGCGCCGAACCGGGGCCGGGCTGCAGGACCGGCGACAGGTAGGCGTGCGAAACCCCAAGCGCCGCAAGGTAGTCCGCTTGCGCCCCGGCATCCTCGAAGGTGAACGCCGGCTGGATCTGGAGTCGGTAGGTCGAGGTCGGCACCACCCGACCCGTTCCCGGACGATGCGGCACTGGACCGTTCGGCATACCTGTCTCCTCCCTCTGGCTCATCGTCGTGCGGCTGCGGCTCCTGCGGGCGATCCGGCGGGAAGGGGCCGCGGGCAGCGCAGCACCACGACGCTCCGCCCCTGCGCCTTGACCTTGGAGTCGGGCTTGTACTCCTTGGCCTCGACCTCCTGGGCGGACGTGTCGATCTCGGTGACCCACCGGTCGCCGTACTCCTTGTTGGGCAGGACGAACGGCATCACCTCGTGGTGGCCGTTGAAGATGACCAGGAAGTGGTCGTCGAGCGTCTGCTGGCCCCTGGTGTCCGGCTCCGGGATGGCCTGCCCGTTGAGGAAGACCATCATCGAGCGGGCATAGCCGTTGGCCCAGGACTCCTCGTCCATGTGGTTGCCACCCGGCTCGAACCACGCGATGTCGCCGACGGCGCTCTCGCCACCGTGGTCGGCAGAGCCGGCGAAGAACCGGCGGCGCCGGAACACGGGGTGGTCACGCCGCAGCTCGACGAGCCGCTGCGTGAAGGAGATGAGGTCGAGCTGGTCCTGGTCGAGGTCCCAGTCGATCCACGAGATCTCGTTGTCCTGGCAGTAGCCGTTGTTGTTGCCGCCCTGGGTGCGCCCGAGCTCGTCGCCGTGCAGGATCATCGGGACACCCTGCGAGACCAGGAGGGTGGCCAGCATGTTGCGCTGCTGTCGGTGACGCAGGGCATTGACCTTGGGGTCATTGGTCGGACCCTCGACGCCACAGTTCCACGAGCGGTTGTGGCTCTCGCCGTCGTTGCCGCCCTCGCCGTTGGCGTCGTTGTGCTTCTCGTTGTAGGACACCAGGTCGCGCAACGTGAAGCCGTCGTGCGCTGTGACGAAGTTGATCGACGCGATCGGCTTGCGGCCGCTGTGCTCGTAGAGGTCGCTCGACCCGGTGAGGCGGGAGGCGAACTCGCCCAGGGTCGCGCTCTCGCCACGCCAGAAGTCGCGGACGGTGTCGCGGTACTTGCCGTTCCACTCGGTCCACAACGGCGGGAAGTTGCCGACCTGGTAGCCGCCGTCGCCGACGTCCCAGGGCTCGGCGATGAGCTTGACCTGGCTGACCACCGGGTCCTGCTGGACGAGGTCGAAGAACGCCGACAGCTTGTCGACCTCGTGGAACTGGCGGGCCAGCGTCGCCGCGAGGTCGAACCGGAACCCGTCGACGTGCATCTCGGTCACCCAGTAGCGCAGCGAGTCCATGATCAGCTGGAGCACGTGCGGGTGCCGCATCAGCAGGCTGTTGCCGGTGCCCGTGGTGTCGTAGTAGTGCGCCTTGTCCTCGTCGACCAGCCGGTAGTAGGCCGCGTTGTCGATGCCGCGGAAGCAGATGGTGGGGCCGAGCTGGTTGCCCTCGGCGGTGTGGTTGTAGACCACGTCGAGGATGACCTCGATGCCGGCCTCGTGCAGCGCCTTGACCATGCCCTTGAACTCGGACACCTGCTCCCCGCGCGTGCCGTATGCCGCGTAGCCGTTGTGTGGCGCGAGGAACCCGATCGTGTTGTAGCCCCAGTAGTTCGACAGACCCTTGTCGCGCAGGGTGAAGTCGTTGACGAACTGGTGCACCGGCATCAGCTCGATGGCCGTGATGCCGAGCTTCTTGAGGTGGTCGATGATCACCGGATGCGCGATGCCGGCATAGGTGCCGCGGATGTCCTCGGGGATGTCGGGGTGGGTCTCGGTGAGTCCCTTGACGTGGGCTTCGTAGATGACCGTGTTGTGGTACTCGTGCCGCGGCAACCGGTCCTGGCCCCAGTCGAAGAAGGGGTTGATGACGACCGAGAGCATCGTGTGGCCGAGGCTGTCCTCGACGTTCGCCTTCTCGGGGTCCTCGCTGGGTG
The DNA here is from genome assembly GCF_056403935.1 of Pedococcus sp. P2_E4. NCBI lineage: Bacteria > Bacillati > Actinomycetota > Actinomycetes > Micrococcales > Intrasporangiaceae > Pedococcus > Pedococcus sp. P2_E4. The sequence continues at coordinate 78,161 of NZ_JBFUEO010000006.1, forward strand.
CGTCGAAGTCGTAGGAGAACAGCGACTGGTCGCCGTCGGGCTGCCCGTCGATCGCCTTGGCGTAGGGGTCGAGCAGCAGCTTGTGGGGGTTGCACCGGTGGCCCTCGGCGGGGTTGTAGGGCCCGTGCACGCGGTAGCCGTAGCGCTGACCGGGCTGCACGCCGGGCAGGTAGGCGTGCCACACGAACCCGTCGACCTCGGGGAGCTCGACGCGCGTCTCGGCACCTGCGTCGTCGATGAGGCAGAGCTCGACCTTCTGGGCCACCTCGGAGAAGAGCGCGAAGTTCACCCCAGTGCCGTCATAGGTGGCGCCGAGGGGGTAGGACTTGCCGGGCCAGATTTCCATACATCGCCTTCGTCGTGAGAGCAGCCCTGGTTTCCGGGGCCGTGTGAAGAAGGACGTCGACGGCCTCCAGCTGACCCATTGTGCACGACACGGCGGCCTTTCACCGCCACGCCCACCGCACGGGGTAAGCAAGCGCTTAGTACACTCACCGCCATACCTCATGCGGTGAGGCCCCACTGCGCACCCCGGTGGGACCCACCACCGCGCACGCCATGGGACCGCACCGGCCCACGAGCTGACCCGACCAAGGAGTCCCGATGTCCAGCACCAGCACCCAGCGCGTCGCCATCGTCACCGGAGCCGCCCGCGGGATCGGCGCGGCCACAGCCGTGCGGCTCGCCAAGGACGGGCACGCCGTCGCGGTGCTCGACCTCGACGAGGCGTCCTGCGCGGGCACGGTCGCGGCGATCACGTCCGCCGGCGGTCGGGCCATCGCGGTGGGCGTCGACGTCAGCAAGGCCGACCAGGTCGAGGCGGCCGTGCAGCGGGTCGCCGACGAGCTGGGGGCTCCGACGATCCTCGTCAACAACGCCGGCATCATCCGCGACAACCTCATCTTCAAGATGACCGAGGACGACTGGGACGCCGTGATGGGCGTGCACCTGCGGGGTTCGTTCCTCATGACCCGCGCCGTCCAGGCGTACATGTCCCAGGAGAAGTACGGCCGCATCGTCAACCTGTCCTCCTCGTCGGCCCAGGGCAACCGCGGCCAGGCCAACTACTCGGCCGCGAAGGCTGGGCTGCAGGGCTTCACCAAGACCCTCGCGATCGAGCTCGGCCGCTTCGGCGTCACCGCCAACGCCGTGGCACCCGGGTTCATCCAGACCGACATGACCGCGGCCACGGCCGAGCGCATCGGCGTGCCCTTCGAGGACTTCATCAAGCACTCGGCCTCGCAGATCCCCGTCCAGCGGGTCGGCCAGCCCGAGGACATCGCGGCCACCATCTCGTTCCTCTGCTCGGAGGAGGCCGGCTTCGTGTCCGGTCAGGTCATCTACGTGGCCGGCGGCCCGCTCGACTGAGACCGGCACCGGCGAGTTCCTCGACGTCTTCCAGCCGCGACACCTCTTGACACAGCCCACGGCCAGGTTCATAGTTTCCCTATCGGTTAATAAACCGATTGGTTAACAAGCGAACGGCAGACCGCATGGAGCATGACCCGCTCAGCACCACCTTCGCCGCCCTGGCCGACCCCACGCGACGTGCGATCCTCGAGCGCCTCGCCGACGGCGACGCCACGGTGACCGAGCTGGCCGAGCCGTTCGCCATGTCCCTGCCGGCCATCTCCAAGCACCTGGCGGTGCTCGAACGAGCCGGGATGGTCGCCAAGAGCCGCGACGGGCAGCGCAAGTACTGCCGCATCACGGCGACGCCACTGAAGAACGCCAACGCCTGGCTGGACGAGTACCGCCGCCACTGGGAGGCCAACCTCGACCAGCTCGACGCCTACCTCACGAGGATCCAGGCACCGGGCCCACGGACACCGGGCCTACGGACACCGAGCCCACGGACACCGAGCGGCCCACCGAGCAGGGGCCCAGGCACACAGGAGAAGAAGTCATGAGCACAGCCACGCACCGCGCCACCGTCACCACCGAGGGTGCGGACATCGTCATCACCCGCGAGTTCAGCGCCCCGGCCGACCTGGTCTACGACGCCATGACCACGCCCGAGCACGTCCGCCAGTGGTGGGGCGCCGGTCACGGCACCATGACCACCTGCGAGATCGACCTGCGGGTCGGCGGGCTCTGGCACTTCGCACAGGTCACCGGCGACGGCCACGAGGTCTCGTTCTCCGGCGAGTACCTCGAGCTGGACCGGCCGCACCGGATGGTCCACACCGAGAAGTTCGACAACATGCCGCAGAGCGAGCCCTCGACCATCGTGACGACCCTGACCGAGGAGGGCGGCGTGACGACGTTGCGGGCCGTCTGCACGTACGACTCCCCCGAGACCGTCGACCTCGTCGTCGGATCCGGGATGGAGCGCGGGCTCCAGTCGTCGTACGACGCCATCGACGAGCTGCTGGCCCGCCTGCAGGCTGCCTGAGCCGCGAGGCCGGGCGGACACTCGACGCACCGCAGCGCCTGGGCGCCTGCGGGTCAGGCGCCCAGGACGACGACCCGACCGGTGCTCTCTCCCGCGGCGACGCGGGTGAGGGCGGCCGGCGCGTCCTCGAACGAGACCTCTTGCGAGACAACGGGTTCGATGCGGCGCTCCGCAGCAAGGTCGAGCAGCCGTGCATGGGCGTCCAGAGCCACAGAAGGGTTCTTCTGCAGGTACAGCCCCCAGTGCAGGCCGACGAGTGAGTAGTTCTTGACCAGCGCGTGCCCGAGCGGCGGCGCCGGGATGACGCCACTGGTGAACCCCACCACGACGATCCGGCCCTCGAACGCCACCACCTTGGTCGAGGCGTCGAAGGAGGGACCACCCACGGGGTCGAACACCACGTCAGCACCTCCGCGACCGAGCGCGTCCTTGAGGTTCGCGACGAGGTCACCGGACGTGCGGTCGACCACCACATCGGCCCCCGCCGCCCGGGCGACCTCCGCCTTGGCGGAGCCGCCCACAACCCCGACCACCCGGGCGCCGAGGGCCTTGCCGAGCTGGACCGCTGCGGTGCCCACCCCACCGGCTGCCGCGTGGACGAGCAAGGTCTCCCCTGCCTGCATGGCCGCCCGCCGGACCAACCCGACGTATGCCGTCTGGTAGCCGATCGTGAGGCAGCTCGCCTGCGCGTCCGTCCAGCCGGGCGGCGCGGCGAAGGCGCCGCCCACCGGCATGAGGCACTGTTCGGCGAGCCCACCCGCCGGGACCGCTGTGGTGCCGACGACGCGGTCACCGACACGGTGCCCGGCGCCGTTCGGACCGTCGCCCAGCTCGAGGACCTCGCCACACACCTCGATGCCCGGCGTGAACGGGGGTTCCGGGCGGACCTGGTAGTGGCCCCGGATCATCAGGGCGTCGGGGAAGTTCAGCGCCGTCGCCAGCACGCGGACCCGCATCAGGCCAGATGAGACCTCGGGTGGGGAGGTTTCGACGAGGGACATGACCTCGGCGGGCTCACCGAGGGCCGTGACCTGCCACGCCTTCACTCAGTCGACCCCCATCGTGACCGGCGGCAGCGCCGCGGCCATCTTGCGCATCCCCGCGAGCCAGCGGTCAGGCTCGGCCGCCCGGTTGGCGTACATCTGGGCCACCTCGGGGTGTGGCAGCACGAGGAAGCGCCCCTCGTCCATTGCCGCCAACAGGTCCTTGGCGACCTGGTCGGGCTCGACCGCCGACGGCTCCATGAGCGCGCGGCCTGCGGCGCCCGAGCTCCACAGCATGTCGGTCCGGACCCCCTGAGGGCACACCGCGTGAACACGGATTCCCTTGGCGCCGTAGGTCATCGACAGCCACTCGGCGAACGCGACGGCGGCGTGCTTGGTCACGGCATAGGGGGCCGCGCCGGGGATCGAGAGCAGGCCGGCGGCAGAGGCGGTGGTCACGAAGGTGCCACCACCGCGCTCGAGCCACTCGGGGACGAGAAGCCTCGCGGCGCGGACGTGGGCCATGACGTTGACGTTCCACGACACCTCCCACGCCTTCTCGTCGACCGCCTCGGTGCCCCCGCGGGCGACACCGGCGTTGGCGCAGAACACGTCCACCTGTCCGAGCTCGGCACGCGCCGCCTCAACCAGCGCGGTGACTCCGGACTCGCTGCATGCGTCGCCCGGGATCGCCACCGCACCGAGGGCTGCAGCCGTCGCGGTGGCGGTCTCAGGGTCGAGGTCGTTGACCACGACCCGCGCCCCACGGGAGACGAAGGCCTTGGCGAAGGCCGCGCCGATCCCCCGGCCGGCGCCCGTGACCACGACGCCCTGCCCGGTGAGGTCGAGGCTCACAGCCCGCCACCCAGCGTGACGCCTCCGTCGACGACCAGGGTCTGACCGGTGATCCAGTCCGCGTCGCGGGACAGCAGGAACGAAACCGCGCCGGCGATGTCCTCGGGGACGCCGAGTCGCTTCATGGGGTACCTCGAGGCAACCTTCTCCTCGCGCCCCTCGTAGAGCGCTCCTGCGAACTGGGTCTTGACGATGGCCGGAGCGACCGCGTTGACCCGCACCGCGGGTCCGAGCTGGTAACCCAGCTCCACGGTGAGGTGGATCAGGGCCGCCTTGCTCACGGCATACCAGCCGATGACCCCGGTGGCACCCAGGCCGGCGATGGACGCGACGTTCACGACGGCGCCGGGCGTGCCGTCACGGCCCAGCCCTGCCGCCACGGCCTTGCTGGTCCACGAGAACGCGGCGACGACGTTGGTGTCGAGGATCTTGCGGACCGCCTCGGTCGGCGTCTCCAGCATCGGTCCGTAGGACGGGTTGATCCCCGTGTTGTTGACCAGGTAGTCGAGCCCGCCGAAGGTCTCGCGGGCGGCGGCGATCACCTCGTCCTGGTGTGCCTCGTCGGCGGCGTTGCCGGCGACGCCCAAGGCGTGCTCAGGTCCGCCGAGGTGCTCGACGGCCTCGGCGAGGGCCTCGGGCTTGCGGGCGGTGATGACCACCCGTGCGCCTTCCGCCACGAGTCGCTCGGCGATCCCGAGCCCGATGCCCCGCGAGGCGCCGGTGATGATGGCGACGGCGCCCTCGTGCTTGCCGGTGGCTCCCATGTGGTCAGCCGGCTCAGAGACCGAGGTCGCGGCCGATGAGTTCCTTCATGATCTCGTTGGAGCCGGCCCAGATCTTCGAGACGCGGGCGTCGCGCCAGGCGCGGGCCACGCGGTACTCGTTCATGAAGCCGTAGCCGCCGTAGAGCTGGACGCACTCGTCGAGGACGTCGTTCTGCACCTGGGCCGAGAACCACTTGGCCTTGGCGGCGTCGACCGGCGTCAGGGTGCCCTCGGCGTGGGCCGCGACGCAGTCGTCGACGTAGGCCTGGGTGACCTCGAGGCGGGTCTGCAGCTCGGCGATCTTGAACTTGTTGTGCTGGAAGGAGCCGATGGCCTGGCCGAAGGCCTTGCGCTCCTTGGTGTAGTCGATCGTCTCGCGCAGGATCTGGAAGGCGTGGGCGGTGTTGGCGACGGCGGCACCGACCCGCTCCTGCGGGAGGCGCTGCATCATCGCGACGAAGCCCAGCCCCTCGTCGCCGAGGCGGTTGGCGTCGGGCACGATGACGTTGTCGAAGAACAGCTCGGCGGTGTCGGACTCCTCCTGACCCACCTTGTCGAGCTTGCGCCCGCGGCTGAAGCCCTCCATGCCGGCCTCGACCATGAACAAGGTGATGCCCTTGGCGCCCTTGGACGGGTCGGTCCGCGCCGCGACGATCACCAGGTCGGCCTGGTAGCCGTTGGTGATGAAGGTCTTGGAGCCGTTGAGCACCCAGTGGTCGCCGTCCCTGACCGCCGTGGTCTTGAGGGCGGCGAGGTCGGAGCCCCCGGACGGCTCGGTCATGGCGATGGCGCAGATGAGGTCGCCGTTGGCCATGCCCGGCAGCCAGCGCTCCTTCTGCTCCTGCGTCCCGAGGTCGACGATGTAGGGCGGGCACACGTCGGAGTGGATGCCGAAGCAGCTCGAGACCGCGAAGTTGAACCCAGCGACGACCTCGGCCGCGATCGCGTTGAAGCGGTAGTCGTCCGCACCGGCGCCGCCGAACTCCTCGGGGATGTCGAGCCCGAACAGGCCCTGCTTGCCGGCTTCCTTCCAGATGTCGCGGTCGATCGACTTGACCTCGAGCATCTGCTCGGCACGGGGCTTCAGGGTCCGCTCCACGAACTCCTGGACGGAGCTGCGGAAGGACTCGTGGTCGGGGCCGTACAGGTTCCGGGGCATGGGCTCTCCTTGGCGACACGTTCTGGGGGTGCGACTGCGGTGACTAAGCGCTTGCTTAGTCTGCGATGGCTGCGGCATGCTGTCAACCATGTCCAGCCCCGCCCGCTCCGTGGATTCCGGCACCGACGCGCCGCACCGCCTGCTCGAGGCGGCCGCGGACGCGTTCGCCGACCGCGGCTTCCACGCGACCACCACGAGGGACATCGCCTCCCGGGCCGGCCTGTCACCTGCTGGCGTCTACGTGCACTTCGCCTCCAAGGAGGAGCTGCTCTTCCAGCTGAGCCGCGAGGGGCACGAGGTCGCCAGGGACATGCTCCGGGCCGCCGGGGCCACGGCCGACTCCCCCACCGAATCCCTGCGCGCCATCATGGGCACCTTCGCCCGGTGGCACGCCGAGCACTTCCGGGTGGCCCGCATCGTGCAGTACGAGTTCGGCAACCTGACGCCCGAGCACCGCGACGCGGTCCTGGCGCTGCGCAAGGAGATCGACGCCGTCGTGCGCGAGGTCGTCGCCGACGGCATGGCCTCCGGCGAGTTCGAGGTCGCCGACGTGGCGGACACCACGCTCGCCCTCATGTCGATGGCCGTGGACGTGGCGCGCTGGTACGACCCCGAGATCAAGCGCACCCCCGAGGCGATCGGTGAGGCCTACGCCGAGCTCGGCCTGCGCCTGGTCACCGCCCGCTGAACCGCCGCACACCGGGCCCGGCTGGCTGAGGCGGCACGGTGTCGGCATCGCGGTCCGCCCCGCCCACCGCTGCGAGTGGCGCGTCGAGGGTGCCGAACACCGCGACCACGTCCTGCCATCGAGCCGCGGTGAGGGGTTCGATGCGCAGGACGTCGGTCATCGTGCGGGTGGGACTCAGTCGCGGGTCAGCTTGCGGTAGGTGACGCGGTGCGGGCGAGCCGCATCGGCGCCGAGCCGCTCGATCTTGTTGGCCTCGTACGACTCGAAGTTGCCCTCGAACCAGTACCACTTGGCGGGGTTCTCGTCGTCGCCCTCGTAGGCCAGGATGTGCGTCGCCACCCGGTCGAGGAACCAGCGGTCGTGGCTGATGACCACGGCGCAGCCGGGGAACTCGAGCAGGGCGTTCTCGAGGGAGCCCAGCGTCTCGACGTCGAGGTCGTTGGTGGGCTCGTCGAGGAGCAGCAGGTTGCCGCCCTCCTTGAGCGTAAGCGCGAGGTTGAGGCGGTTGCGCTCGCCACCGGACAGCACGCCGGTCTTCTTCTGCTGGTCGGGACCCTTGAAGCCGAACTGCGACACGTAGGCGCGCGAGGGGATCTCGACCTGGCCGACGTTGATGTAGTCGTGGCCACCCGACACGGTCTCCCAGAGGTTCTTGGCCGGGTCGAGGCCGCCACGGCTCTGGTCGACGTAGGAGATCTTGACCGTCTCGCCGACCTTGACGACGCCAGTGTCGGGCTCCTCGAGGCCGACGATGGTCTTGAACAGGGTGGTCTTGCCGACGCCGTTGGGGCCGATGACCCCGACGATGCCGTTGCGCGGCAACGTGAACGACAGGTTGTCGATGAGCACGCGGTCGCCGAAGCCCTTGCGCAGGTCCTTGACCTCGATGACCGTGGAGCCGAGCCGCGGGCCCGGCGGGATCGCGATCTCGTCGAAGTCGAGCTTGCGGGTGCGGTCGGCCTCGGCGGCCATCTCCTCGTAGCGGGCCAGACGGGCCTTGGACTTCACCTGACGGGCCTTGGCGTTGGAGCGGACCCACTCGAGCTCTTCCTTGAGCCGCTTGGAGAGCTTGGCGTCCTTCTTGCCCTGCACCTGCAGTCGGGCCTGCTTCTTCTCGAGGTAGGTCGAGTAGTTGCCTTCGTAGGGGTAGGCGCGGCCGCGGTCGAGCTCGAGGATCCACTCCGCCACGTTGTCCATGAAGTAGCGGTCGTGGGTGACCGCCACGACGGCGCCGTGGTAGGCGGCGAGGTGCTGCTCGAGCCACAGGACGGACTCGGCGTCGAGGTGGTTGGTGGGCTCGTCGAGCAGGAGCAGGTCGGGCTTCTGCAGTAGGAGCTTGCACAACGCCACGCGACGCCGCTCACCACCGGAGAGGACGGTCACGTCGGCGTCCGGGGGCGGGCAGCGCAGGGCGTCCATCGCCTGCTCGAGCTGGGAGTCGAGGTCCCAGGCGTCAGCGGCGTCGATGGCCTCCTGGAGCTTGCCCATCTCCTCCATGAGGGCGTCGAAGTCGGCGTCCGGCTCGGCCATCTCGGCGGAGATCGCGTTGTAGCGGTCGACCTTGGCCTTGATCTCGCCGGCGCCCTCCTCGACGTTGCCGAGGACCGTCTTGTCCTCGTTGAGCTCCGGCTCCTGCATGAGGATGCCCACGGAGTAGCCCGGGGTGAGCCGCGCCTCGCCGTTGGAGGGCTGGTCCAGGCCGGCCATGATCTTCAGGACCGAGGACTTGCCCGCCCCGTTGGGGCCGACCACGCCGATCTTGGCGCCGGGGTAGAAGGAGAGGGTGACGTCATCGAGGATGACCTTGTCGCCGTGGGCCTTGCGGGCCTTCGACATGACGTAGATGAACTCGGGCATGGGGGCAAGGCTAACGGCCGCAACCCCCACGCCCGAATCCGCGTCAGGCGCCCCGCCGGGCTCAGCTCGCCGTGCTCAGCTCGCCGTGCTCAGCTCGCCGTGCTCAGCTCGGGCGTGGCCTCAGCCCCCGGCACGACGTACTCGTCGGTCTCGCCGTCCTCCTCGGCCGGGTAGCCCTCGAACTGGGCGTTGACGGACTGGATCTCGGGGTCGGCCATCCGGTCGGTCTGGTCCACCTGCGCTCGCGAGACCTTGACCAGCTCGGTCGTGCCCCAGGTGAGGTCGTGGCCCACGGTGTAGGCGTCGACCTCGACGGACGTTCGTGGGTGGTCGTCGCTGCCCATCCACTGGTTCACGCGCATCCGGCCGAACACCACCACCGGATCGCCCTTCTTGAGGGAGTTGCCGACGTTCGCCCCGAGGGTGCGGAAGGCGGTGACGTTGAAGAAGCTGGTCGGCCCGTCCTCGTACTCCTTGGTCTGGGGGTTGGGTCGCCGGACCGTCGAGGCGATCCGGAACGAGGTGAAGGGCACCCCGCCCCTCGTGGTCCGTGACTCCGGGGCGGCCACCAGCCGCCCCTGGATGGTCGTGTAGATCTCGTTCACTGCGCTCATCACTCCTGACTGTCCTCGTTGGCTGTGTTCCCGTAGCGGGCCGACCCACAATCGGTCGGCTCACGGCGGGTTGGAACCAGCGTGGGCGCAGCACCCCGTCACCACGAGCGGGGCGCAGTCATCTGTGGACGGCGAGGTCGACACGGACCCCTTGTGGACAGCCGGGAGGATCGAGAGGGCGGGTCAGTCTGCGGCGAAGCCCAGGGCCGCGCGGGTGCGCTGGTGCCGGTCCAGGACCTCGCGGACCGGGGCGAGGATCCGCTCCTGCGCCACGGTGCCCACGGCGTCCAGGAGTCGCCGCCGGATGCGCTGGCCACGCCGTCGCGCCCCGACCCTGGCCAGGGTGCGGGCGAATGCCGCCAACCCCAGCCCGAGGAGCAGACCGCCCACGAACATCAGCGACGGGTAGGGCAACGGGCCGAGGCTCGGGGTCTGCATGTCGGGCAGCTGCAGCCACCCCATGACCACCAGGACGGCAAGCCACAGCAGACCGGCCACCGCCACGAGCGCAAGCAGCAGCTGTGCGATCCCGAACGCCTTCCACCACAACGGTGCCCGCATCTTGAGCGAGGTGCCCACGACGGCCTGGTCGAGGGCGTCGCCGAGCTCCGGACCGGGCGGCGTGGCGGCGTCCGCCACCGCGTCGGCCCAGCGCGGCGGCAGGCCCTCGGCGGCGAGGTCACCGATCCTGCGGGTGGCGAGATCGACCCCTGCGCGGGCCGCCGGCGTGGGCGGCGGCAACGACGACCGCCCCAGCACGCTGCGGACGTCGGAGGCGGTCACCGCGAGCTTCTCCTCGACAGCATCCTTGGCGTTGAGGCGCAGCCGCTTCATGGGGTCCGGTCGCAGCCCCCGCACCCACCGGGTGAAGGGCCAGCCGGTCCTGCCCCACGCCTGGTTGCGGTAGTCGCGCTCGACGGCGGCGACCACGGTCGGGATGCCTGCGGCACGTCCGAGGGCGTCGAGCAGCTCGGCGTCGACATCCTCGGACAGGGTGGTCTCGGACGGGGACACCCCGGACCGCAGGCGCGCCGCGCTGGCCTTGATGTCAGCCGCCAGGCGGTGCCGCGCGGCGTTCTCACTGGCGACGGCCGCGGCAAGCCGCAACCGCAGGTCGCCGACCCCGGCAGAGGTCTTGGCCGAGGTGGTGACGACCTGGATCGACCCGATGCCGTCGGCCTTCGCGAGCCGAACGAGGTCGTCACGCACCCGCTTGGACTGCTCCTCGGACAGGCGGTCGGACTGGTTGAGGACGACGACGGTCACGGCTTCGTGCGTCGACAACGCGCGCAGGTAGTCGTCGTGCAGCCGCGCGTCGGCGTACTTCTGCGGGTCGGTCACCCAGACGAACACGTCCACGAGGGACAGCACGCGCTCGGCCTCCTCGCGGTGTGCGGTCACGCGGGAGTCGAAGTCGGGCAGGTCGAGCAGCACCAGGCCGTCGAGGGTCCCCACCCCGGCGGAGGCCGACTCGGCGTCGACGTGGTGGCGCTGCGACACCGACAGCCAGTCGAGCAGCTCGGAGGCGTCCCTCGAACCCCACACCGCCGCCACCGGGCGCGAGGTCGTCGGGCGGCGGGCCCCCACCGTCGCGACGGCCGAGCCGACGAGGGCGTTGAACAGGCTGGACTTGCCGGACCCGGTGGCGCCAGCGAGGGCGACGACGGTGTGCCCGCCGGTCTTGGACGTGCGCTCGCCGACCTTGGCGACGATCGACCTCGCCTCGTCCGCCCGAGCCGGGTCCAGCTGGTCACCGCCGAACTCGAGGGCCTGCTCCAGCGAGCGCGTGCGGAACGAGAGCTCCTCGCCGCTGAGCGCCTTGACCTGCCTGCTGCCCATCTTCACCGGGCTCATCGAACCGCCTTCACCGCTGCAGCCGCAGACTGCAGGCGGGTCGCCTGGTCTGCCTTGATGTCCACGCCCGCAAGGGCGGAGTCGTACCTGGCCTGCTCCTCGGCATACAGCTGCTCCACCATCTCGAGCAGGCGCCTGCGGGCCTTGGTCGCCATCTCACGCACGGCCTGGTCGCCGAAGATCGCCTCGAGGACCTTCTGGGCGAGGACCGCGGTGCCGCCGGCGATGCCGACCTCGGCACCGATGAGTCCGCCGGTGTGCGCGAAGGCCACCAGCATGAGGATCACGCCGATGCCGTTGAGGCCGTATGCCGCGATCCGCGCCGTCGTGCGCCGGTCCTTGCCCTCGCTGCGGACCATTTGGAGGAGCTCGCCCTGCCAGTCGCGGACGAGCCGCTCGATGCGCGGGACGAGGTCGCTGGCGGGCTTCGACAGGTCCGGGCGGGAGGCGAGCACGGGGTCGCCGCCGGGCAGCTGGCGCCACTGACGGGCCACCGTCGCGGAGGCTCCGCGGGCCTGGGCGGTGATGAGGGCAGCGACACCCGACTGGAGGGCCTCGCCGAGGTCGCCGGACGGCGGCGCGGTGCCCTTCAGGGCTGCCGTGATGCGGTCGCGAACCTTCGAGATCGTCGACTCCACCTGCTTGAAGAACTCACCGGTGCCGACGTACTCCTGCCAGCGGGCGAGCACCTCACCGCGCAGCAGGGTGCCGTCGGTCATGCCCTGCTCGACGTGGTGCAGCGCCTCGGCATACGCCTTGTCGGGCACCGCGTGCAGGGCCGCGCCGGCATCGACCTGGGCCCGGGTCGCCGCCACCAACGACGCCGCCCGGGCGTCGAGCGAGGCCAGGGCACCCTCGAGGGTCTGGTGGACGATCACGGTGCGGGCACGGGCGTCGCTCGCCAGGGCGGTCAGCCAGGACTTGAGGCGGGCCACGTCAGCCTCGGGCAGCCGGCCCGCCGCCGTGAGCTGGGCCTCCGGGATGCCGAAGATGGGGGCGGTCGACAGGCCCTGCTCGCGCAGCATCGAGGCGAGGTGGCTGCGGATGTCCGCCATCGCCTCGGGCGGGACGCGGTCGAGCACGATCGCGATGGCCGCGCCCCGCTCCGACGCCTGGCGCAGCAGGTCCCAGGGCACCGCGTCGGCATACCGCGCGGCGGTCGTCACGAAGAGCCACAGGTCGGCCGCTGCGAGCAGCTGTCCGGCCAAGGCGCGGTTGGCACTCACGACGGAGTCGATGTCGGGCGCGTCGAGCAGGGCCATGCCCGCCGGCAACGACCGGGACTCGACCAGCCGCAGCGCCTCGCCACCGTCACTCGCGGTCACGGTGCCGGTCACCCTCGCCAGGCTGGGCAGGATCCGGTCGTCGGAGAACCAGCGTCGGTCCTCGGGATGGTGCACGAGCACCGGCGTGGTCGTCGTGGGCCGCAGCACCCCCGACCGGCTGACCTCGGAGTCCACGATGGAGTTGACGAGGGTGGACTTGCCAGCGCCCGTGGAGCCGCCGATGACCGCCAGCAGCGGCGCGTCGAGGGACTTCAGGCGCGGGATGACGTAGTCGTCGAGCTGCTTGAGCAAGGCGTCACGGGAGGCCCGGCCCGCCGCGGCCTCGGGGATCTCGAGGGGCAGCTCGCTGCCCGCCACCTCGTCGCGGAGGGTCGTCACAGCTCCGAGCATGGAAACGGAGTCGACCCCTGAAGTCACCTCGCAAGCCTAGCCAAAAGGACGCTTCCGACATCGCGCGACAGACCCGTGGCGCGCCGCGATCCGAGCCATTTCGCGGCCGATTTGGCTGGGACGGCCCCTGGCAGGCGGGGTTGGGCTCAGAAATGCCGGAAGTAGCCGTCGTAGCCGCTGCTCGTGGCGCCGTCGTCGCGACCGGAGTCCCGAGGGGTGAGGCGCTCGACGGGCTCGATCTGCTCCACGCCGTCCAGCAGCAGGACGTCCTCGCGGTCCGCCTGGCGGCGCTGTCGGGGCGTGGGCGCCGAACGGCGCGGGACTCGCCCCCGGGCCGCCCCCACGGCGCGGTCCCGGGGCCCGGCCCCTGGTCCCRCGAGCTCGTCCTCGCGCTCGTCCTCGCGCTCGTCCTCGCGCTCGTCCTCGCGCTCGTCGTCGATGGAGTCATCGAGCGCGTCGAGGTCCTCCGCGAGGTCGTCCTCGACGTCGCGCTCGTCTGCCGACTCGAGGTCGCTGGGCAGGCGCATCCACCACAGCCCGCTCGCCGCCAGGCACAGCGCGCCGGCAACTGGCCACGCGGCCCCAGCAACCAGCTGCAGCAGCATGCTGGGCCGGTAGCTGTCGTCCGGCGGGATCGTCTGGGGCTCACCCTGCGACGCGAAGGGGTCCTGGCCGAACAGCGCCAGCACGTGGAACGCGATCGTCACGACGGCCATGGCCATGGCGACGCCCCACAGGGCCAGCAGCTCCCAGCGCAACAGCCTCCCGTTGGTCACCGGTGCCCGCAGGAGCGCCCCCACGCCGAGGGCCACCACGGCTGCGACCGCCACGAGCGCGAAGAACGTCGAGCGCAGGTCGTTGAAGAAGACCACGGAGGTGACGCGGCTCATGAACGGGATCTCGGGGTTGCTCGTGGGGTTGGCGCCGAAGGGGTCGAAGTCGGCAGTGGACGCCCAGGCCGACCAGAGCTGGATGCCGACCGTGACCAGCATCGCGAGCGCCGCGACCTCGACGAGCCGCACCGTCACGAACCACTGCCGCGGCGTCGTCATCTCTCCCCATGACGGCATTCGCACCTTCATCCCCGGCCCATCCCCTTCCTCGCTGCCGTGTCCCTGCCTCGGACCCTGCCCGTCACTCAGGGTAGTTGGGCACGGCTCCCCCACAATGGGCCGATGCGGGTCTTTGCCGCGCTGGTGCCCCCGCCAGCGGTCCTCGACCACCTCGAAGCGGCCCTCGCGCCGCGCCGCGAGGCCGGTACGGACCTGCGCTGGACCGACCCGCACCAGTGGCACGTCACCCTCGCGTTCATGGCGGCCGTGCCCGAGCACGCGGTCGAGCCGCTGCTCGAGCGGGTGTCCGACGCCGTCGTGGATGTCCCCGCGCCCCGCCTCTCGCTGGTCTCGGCTGGCACCTTCCCCGACTCCGTTGCCGCGCGGGTGCTGTGGGCGGGGGTGGCAGGGGACGACCTCGTGCCCCTGGCGCGCAGGGTGCGCAGCGCCGCCAACCGCGCGGGCGCGGCCCCCGACGGTGGCGCCCTGCACCCGCACGTGACCGTGGCGCGGTTCCGCCGGCCCACCGAGGCCACCCGGTGGGTGCGTGCCCTGGAGCCGTATGCCGGTCCGGCCTGGACCTGCGAGGAGGTCACCCTCATCGCGTCCCACCTGGGCGAGAGCCGGGGTCGGCGACCGCGGTACGAGGAGCTGGCGAGGGCTCCCCTGTGGCACCGCTGAGCCCGCGTTCGCGGGCTCAGCGCGGCGGCGCCATACGAGGGTGCTGGCCTTGGCCAGTCCCGCACGCGACGTTGCCGCGGGTAGGTGACCCTGCCGCGAGCACGCCCGCGGCAACGTGAGGCGAGCGCGGCACCGTGGCAGGACCTCGGTTGGTGCCCTCGGCAGGACTCGAACCTGCGACCTAGAGATTAGAAGGCTCTTGCTCTATCCAGCTGAGCTACGAGGGCAGCGGCGGCAAGTCTAGGCGGAAGGCCGACCACCGCTGAGGAGCGCCAACCGCCGCAGCGCCAGCTCGGCCAGCAGTGCCGCCCCGTCGGGCACGACCGAGTCGTCGAAGTCGGCTCGGGGTGAGTGGTTGTCCGGCGCGGCCTCGTGGTCCGCCGCCGGGCACGCGCTCAGGTTGACGTACGCGCTGGGCACCAGCCGGCCCACGAACGAGAAGTCCTCGGACCCCATCTCGGGGTTGCGCTGGTGGGCGTAGCGCTCCTCGCCGAAGAGGTCGGTGATCGTCGCCTTGGCGAAGGCGTACTCGTCGTCGTCGTTGACGGTCACCGGGTAGCCGGGCAGGTGCGTGACCTCCGCGCGCAGCCCATGGGCGGCGGCGATGCCCGTCGCCAGCTGCTCGATCCGGCGGCTCACCTCGACCCGCGCCTCCTCCGACAGGCTGCGCACCGTCGCCTCGAAGACGGCGTCGTCGGGGATGATGTTGTCCTTGGTGCCGCCGACGAACTTGCCCACGGTGACCACCACCGGGTCGAACACGTCGAACCCGCGGGTGACGAGCGTCTGGAGGGCCACCACGATCTCGCATGCCACGGGGATGGGGTCCTTGGCGCGGAACGGCTGCGACCCGTGGCCACCCTCGCCGACGACGCGGACCGCCACCTCGTCGGCTGCGGCCATCAGCGGTCCGGGGCGGCCGAACCACGTGCCGAGCGGGTACTCGGAGGAGTAGACGTGCAGCGCGTAGGCGGCGTCGACCCGCCGGCCCGCCACGTCGAGCAGGCCCTCGTCGATCATCGGCTCCGCGCCGCCCGGGCCCTCCTCCCCCGGCTGGAACATGAAGACCACGTCGCCCTGCAGCTCGTCGCGCAGCTCGTGCAGGATGCGGGCCGCACCGACCAGCCCGGCGACGTGCAGGTCGTGGCCACACGCGTGCATGAAGCCCTCGTGGCGCGAGGCGAACTCCAGCGGCAGGTCCTCGGTCACGGGCAGGGCGTCCATGTCGCCGCGCAGCAGGACGACCGGGCGCGCTCCGTCGACGGCACCCCCGTCGACCGCACCCCGTCCGCGCAGGACTGCCACCACCGACGAGAGCTCCCGACCCAGCGTGATCTCGAGGTCGAGCCCGGAGAGCGCCTCGAGCACGGCCTGTTGGGTCAGCGGCAGGTGCAGGCCGACCTCGGGGATCTGGTGGAGCTCGCGCCGCAGGGCGACGAGGTCGGGGCCGAGGGTCTGGGCGAGGTCGAGGGTGCGCACGCGCAGCACGCTAGTACGAGCCGAGGAAGGCATTGCGGCGGGACGTCATCGCCCGCAGGAGCTCCTGCTCGGTCTCGAGCGCGTGGGCGTCCGCAGCGCTGTGGTGCATCCGGAGCCGGAGCAGCGCGAGCTCGCTGGCCGAGTCCTGGAAGGCGCGCATCGACCGCAGGGAGGCGCGCCCGCCCCGGGTCTTGGCCCACAGCCGGGCACTGCGCCGCCCGGCCATGGTCGACAGCATCACGACCTCGCTCTGGCTGAGCCAGCCTGCATCGGCGTAGGGCATGAGGTACTGGCCGATGACACGTCCCTCGCGACGCCTGGCCCAGAGGACCAGGACGACGAAGGCGACGAAGATCGGCACCTCGACGAGGACGTAGACGGCGACCATCCCGGTGCCTCCCGTCACGGCGCCGAGGTTCCACACGGCGTGCGAGAGCGCGGCGAGGAGGAAGCCGCCGACGGGGGCGAGCACACGCAGGGCCCTGCTCCGCGTGGTCGATGCGATGCCGATCCCGATGCCGGTCAGCACCGTGAACATGGGGTGCGCGAACGGCGTGAAGAGGCACCGCGCGAGGAACGTGCCGGTCAGCGCCTGGTCCCCGCCCTCGTCGTAGGCCATGCCGAGGTACTGGATGTTCTCGGTGAACGCGAAGCCGGCGGCGACGATCCCCGCATAGACCATCCCGTCGATGATCCCGTCGAACTCCCGACGCCGGACCAGCCACACGAGCAGCACGAGCAGGCCCTTGGCGAACTCCTCGACCAACGGTGCCGAGAAGACGGCCGTGGCCAGCAGCGCGTCGTCGGCGCGCCCCGTGGCGGACTCGAAGGCGATGTTGGCGCCGGTGTTGAAGATGCCGGCTGCGAGCGTCGCCACCAGCGCGCCCCAGAGGAAGGCGACGACGAGGTAGCGCGCCGGCTCTGCCTCGAACCGGTCGAGCCACAGGAAGGTCGGGATGACGACGCCGAGCGGCAGGGCTGCGAGGAGCACCGCGAGCAGGGAGGTCACGACGCCCAGGGTCGCGCCGTAGTACACCGCGAGCACCGTGGCGGACAGGGTGAAGCCCACCACCACGAGCCCGGCGAGCAGCCAGCCCCGCAGGGTCCGGCGGCTGCTGCGGGCACCGGCCGGGGGCACGGCATACGGCTGCGGCTGTCCCCTCGTCATGACGGGCAGGGTAGTGCAGGGGCTGTGGACCCCGCCCGCCACGCGGTGGCGGGGCAATAGGGTGGTCCGGTGCCTGCGAACCCCACCGACCGCTCCCTCAACGACCGCATCGTCTGGATCGACTGCGAGATGACCGGGCTGTCGCTCGAGCACGACGCCCTCATCGAGGTCGCTGCGCTCGTGACGGACTTCGAGCTCAACCAGCTCGGCGAGGGGGTCGACCTGGTCATCAAGCCGTCCGCGGAGTCGCTGGCGCAGATGGACGACTTCGTCCGCGCCATGCACACCAGCTCGGGCCTGCTCGAGGAGCTCGACGCTGGCACGACCATGGAGGACGCCCAGGAGCAGGTGCTGGCGTACGTCCGCCAGTGGGTGCCCGACGCCCGCAAGGCGCCGCTGGGCGGCAACACGGTCGCCACCGACCGTGGGTTCCTCGCGCGCGACATGCCCGAGCTCGAGTCGCACCTGCACTACCGGATCATCGACGTGTCCTCGATCAAGGAGCTCTCGCGACGGTGGTACCCCCGCGCCTACTTCGGCGCCCCGGCCAAGTCTGGTGGGCACCGCGCCCTGGCCGATATCCGCGAGTCCATCGCCGAGCTGCGTTACTACCGCGAGGCCGTGTTCGTGCCCGCTCCCGGCCCCGACTCCGATGCCGCCAAGGAGATCGCCTCCCGTCACGTCGTGGACCACGACTGACCGGTCCGTATGCCGTGTGGCCGGGTCGGGGTGCCGCCGGGCCGGGTCGCTGTGCCGCCGGGCCGGCACGTGGGTGGGCGAGGTCGCCCACCTGGTCACGAGCACCCCGTGGGACCGGGTAGGATTGTCGACGCTTGCACGGCCGGGCCCTGTCCGGTCGTGTCGCATGGTGGGCGTAGCTCAGCTGGTAGAGCACCGCGTTGTGGTCGCGGGGGTCGCGGGTTCAAGCCCCGTCGCTCACCCCATGCACGAGGCCCCCGACCGTCGCCGGTCGGGGGCCTTCGTCATGCGTCGCCAGGACAGGGCACGATGGGTCGTGTGTTCATGGAGTCACCGCGCAAGAGCAACCTGATCAGGATCACCGTCTGGGCCGCCGCGCTCGGGCTGCTGCTGGGCGTGCTGTCGTCCCTGGCGATGGCCGGCTCGGCCGACGCCCACGCGGTGCTGAAGTCGATCTCACCCAAGGACGGGGCGCGTCTGAGCTCGCCGCCGAGCGAGGTCGTGCTCACGTTCAACGAGCCGATCAGCTCGAGCTTCGCAACGGTGACCGTGGCAGGCACGGACGGGCAGTCGGCGAGCTCGGGCAAGGCGCGGGTCTCCGGCACGACGGTGACGCAGGACCTCTCCGGCGACCTGGCCGACGGCCGCTTCACCATCACCTTCCGGGTGGTCTCCGAGGACGGGCACCCGATCTCCGGCCGCACCACCTTCACCGTGGCCTCGCCGGCGACAAGCACCACCGCCGCCGCGACCTCGACGACCGTCGCGCCGGCCGCCAGCAGCGCCGCGACCAGCGCACCATCGGCTACTGCCGCAGCCGAATCCGATGACGGCGACGGTCGTCCCCTGCGCCTCGGACTGGCCATCGGAGTCGCCGGCCTCGCCATCGCGGCGGGCTTGGCACTCGTCGCCAGATCGCGTCACGACGGGGCCCACTGACGCGCCCGGCGCCGATTTCACTCCGGCCCCGCCGTCCTGCTAATGTCTCTCCTCGCGCGCCATTAGCTCAATTGGCAGAGCAGCTGACTCTTAATCAGCGGGTTCGGGGTTCGAGTCCCTGATGGCGCACCAACACGAAAGGGCCGATCGCGCGATCGGCCCCTCGCGTCGCCCCTCAGGAGGGTGTCTGGGTGGCAGCCATGTGGTGACGGTCACGATGGCCGTGATGGTCCCAGCTCATCGTCGTGGCTGGGTCCCACGAGCATGCTCAAGCCCGGCGCGAGCGGAGTCCCGCCCCCCGGATGCGGGTCGCCCGCAACCTCGGACCAGGTCAGCCGCGCGCGCTGCGGGCAGCGCGAGGTGGAGCGAACTGCCTCCCGAAGCTCGGGTGAATCTGCGCCGTGGAGGTCAAGGACGGCAGGACGAGCCGCACCTCAGCCAGCTCGGGCCCGAGCGAGAATCTCGCGGGCGATCCGGACAGTGGCACGGTCCATGATCTGGCCATCGGGTCCCCGAACAGCTCCCGCACCGGAGGCGAGCGCCTCCTCGTACGTGCTGACGATGGTGCGAGCCCGGTCGACCTCCTCGGCATCGGGGGTGAAGGTGAGGTTGATGGTCTGGATCTGGTTCGGGTGAATGGCGGTCCGCGCTCGGAAGCCCTGCCTGAGCTGCTCTGCCGACGAGCTGGCAAGCCCCGGGGCATCGTCCAATGCCGTGTGCACCGGTCCGATCGGCCGTTCCAGACCAGCACTGGCCGAGGCGACGACGACCGCGAGACGCAGAGGGAGCAGCTCGGTGCGTCGTTGGTCGGGCATGAGTCCGAGTTCACCAGCGAGGTCCGCCTCGCCGAGGGCCATTCGAGACACCCGCGGCGACTCGGCGACGTCCCAGAGGTGTCGGATGCCCTGAGCCGTCTCCACGAGCGCGATGAGGGAAAGGCTCTGCGGCGGCAGCGACCGCTCGGCCTCGAGCCGGTCCAGGAGGCTGGCTGCCATCCGCAGGGACGATGGCTCGGCCTTGGCGAGCATCACGCCCCGGAGTCCCGGGCCGACCACCGCCGTGAGGTCCTCTGCCAAGGTCGAGGCGTCGACCCGCACCCAGATCTCTCCGGCTGTCACCCCGTCGACGATGTTCTCGGCGACGACGCGGGCG
This sequence comes from Pedococcus sp. P2_E4, assembly GCF_056403935.1. Classification (NCBI taxonomy): domain Bacteria; kingdom Bacillati; phylum Actinomycetota; class Actinomycetes; order Micrococcales; family Intrasporangiaceae; genus Pedococcus; species Pedococcus sp. P2_E4. Next base: position 98,176 of record NZ_JBFUEO010000006.1, read on the forward strand.
GTGTCCTCTCGAGCCGACGCCCGCCGAGCGGGGGCAACCGAGTCCTCGAGGTCGAGGATGACGGCATCCGCGTCGGACGCCCAAGCCTTGGGAACCCACTGGGGCCTGTCCCCGGGCACGTACAGGAGGCTGCGCGGTGAGCGCTCAACCACCATCAGCGACCAGTCGGTCGGTGCAGGAAGCGTCCGGTGGGCTCGCCGACGACCTTGCCCTCGCCGAGCACGCGAACACCTCGAAGGAACGTGTCGGTGACGGCAGCAGTGAGCTCGAAACCCTCGAACGGCGTGTACTCCTGCGACGACTCGCTGTCGGCCGCGCGGACCGTCCAGGTCGTCGTGGGGTCGACGAGCGCGAAGTCGGCGTCGAGGCCGACAGCGACGGCTCCCTTCGTGCGCAGGCCGAACCGCTGCGCCGGGTTCCAGGAGGTGAGGCGGGCGATCTCGCCCAACGGCAACCCGCGCTTCGAGCCCTCACTCACCAGSCCCGGCAGGAGGTACTCGGCGCCGCCGAAGCCCGACTTGGCCACGAAGACGTCGTCCTTGGGCTCTCCGAACTTCAGCTCCTCCCGGCAGCACGCGTGGTCGCTGACGACCCAGTCGACCTCGCCGGCGAGCACGTGCGTCCACAGCGCCTCCACGTCCTCGCGTGGGCGGATGGGTGGGTTGACCTTGGCGCCGAGGCCGCTCGCGGTGTCGATGTCGGCCAGGAGGTGGCCGACCGTGACCTCACGGCGGAAGTCGACCTGGGGAAAGGTTGCGGCCATCCGTAGCGCCGCATCGATCGCCTTGGCCGACGACAGGTGGAGCAGGTTGATCGTGGGCAGCTCGGTCTCGTGCGCAAGGTACGACGCGATGGTGACGGCCAGGCCCTCGGAGTGCTGCGGACGCGAGGCGCTGTAGGCAGCCAGCCCGGTCAGCTCACCGGCCTCCTCGACAAGCTTCGTGTAGGCCGTCATGATCTCGGCCGTCTCGCAGTGCAGCGACAGCGAGATCTCGTCGGCGATCTCCGGGTTCTCCACCCGGGCCTTCTGGACCGCCCTCATGACGAACTCGAAGTGGGCGATGTCGTAGCGCTCGTCCGCGGGGATCATGAGGAAGTCGCTCTGGCTGCTCGACCGGCCGTGCAGACCGTGGCTGCCGTAGAACATGAAGATCTTGAACGACGTGACACCGTGCTCGGCGACGAGCGAGGACACCTCACCCAGGTGCTCGCGGCTCATCGGCGCGAGGTGGAACGCGTAGTCGACGTGGGCGTGACCCTTCGACTTCTCGAGCACCTCGGGGAAGAAGTCACGGTAGGAGCCGCCCTTGTTGAGGTAGTACTGCCCGGTCCTCATGTAGGTCAGTGCGGTCGTGACCCCACCCTGAGCGCAGGCTCGGCTCTCCGTGCTCACGTCGGTGGTGAGGTCGTTGTAGATACCCCAGTGCTGGTGCGCGTCGACGACCCCCGGGAAGAGGAGCCGCCCGCCCCCGTCGACGACCTCGGTGACGCCGTCGACGGGCAGGTCGGGGCCGACGGCCGAGATGACGCCATTGGTGACGGCGACGTCCCAGGCCTGGGGCTCGGGGTGGTCGTGGTGGACGACGCGGACGTTGGTGATGACGAGGTCGGCGGTGCTCACGGTGGCTCCTTCAGCGAGTGGTAGAGGTCGCCAAGCGGCGAGGTGCGGGGGGTGTGGGGTCGGCCAGGAGGGGCATGAGGTTGCGGACGTCTGCAGGAAGCGGCCCGTCGAGGCCGAGGACGAGGTCGCGTACCTCGGCGCTGCGGTGGTCGGGGAGGTGCCCGGCACAGTTCATCGAGAACTTCACGCCGAGCTCCTCGTCTGACAGCGGGCGCCGTGGCCCGCCCCTGTTGGTGAGGACGGACTCGGTCTCCGCGCTCCCGTCGCGAAGCGTGACGGTGACGACCGCGGGGAACTCGTGGGGGAAGATCCCATCGCAGACCTCGTCTCCCTCGACCGTGACCAGGGCCATCAGGGAGCGTCGAACAGGGTCGCGTGCCAAGTCGTCGCGGTAGTCGTCCAGACCCATCGCAAGGCCGCCCCCTCCGCCGAGGAGTCCGGCGACGACCGCATACGGGCCACTGAACTGGGCCTGGTAGCCGGTCTCGGGCGCCTGCTTGGTCGCGAGCGGCTCACCGATGGTCCGCACGACTGCGGAGGGAACGCCGAGGCGGATGGCCACGATGTCCTCCGCGCGGACGCCCCGGGCGCGGAGAGCGAGCCCGGCGTCGATCGCCGTGTGGGTGAAGTGGTTGGCTGGGTACGGCTTGAAGAAGATGTCGGGCACCGCCCAAGTCGTACCGAGCCCGGTGCTGACGGCCGCCGGGTTGGCCTCGCCGCGCAGGAACGCCTCGAAGAAGCCGAACCGACCCTCGAGCACCGTGGGCGGGCCGGTGTAGCCGCGCTGGACCAGCTGGGCGGCCATGACCGCGGCGTGCGCGGCCCACCCGCAGTGCATCCGCTTGACGGTGCCCCCGGTGCGGTTCCCCTCGATGATCCCCGAGGACATCGAGGCGGTGACGCCGAGGACGTCGACGAGCTGCGCCCGGGAGAGGCCAAGGAGCATTCCCGCGGAGACCGCGGCGCCCATGGCCCCGCAGATCGACGTGGCGTGCTGGCCGTGCTCGAAGAACACCGAGTTGCCGAGCTCCTCGTCGTAGCCCGCCATCCCCAGGCGCACGGTCACCTCGAGCCCCACGGCCACGGCGTCGACGAGCGCCCGGCCGTTGGCCCCGACCGACTCGGCGACGGCCAGCGCAGCCGGGACGACGACAGCACTTGGGTGCAGGACGGAGGGCAGGTGGGTGTCGTCGAAGTCAAGGCTGTGAGCGAGGACGCCGTTCGCCAGGGCCGCCTGGGCGGCAGGCAGGGCGACTGCGAGGCCGACGATGTGCGCCTCCGGAGTTCCGCCCTGGGCCTCGACGAGTCCGGTGACGGCGCGGCTCGTGTCGAGGTCCTGCGCCGCGACGCACAGGCCGAGGACGTCGAGGACCCGCAGCGCCACGCTGCGCGACACCTCAGCAGGGGCGCCGTCACGGCGCACGTCGGCGGCGAACTCCGCGAGAGACTGGGCCAGGGTGGGGGCGTCAGCCACGGGAGACCACCGCCAACGGACGGACCGGCGACCCGGTCGCTCCGACGAGTGGCAGCGGTGCGAGGACGAAGGTGAACTCGTGGTCACCGGCGGATGCGACGCCATCGAGGTCCATGGCCTCGATGATGTAGATCCCGTTCTCGACCAACAGGATCCGGTGGGCTGGGAGCAGGCCGTGGCCGGCCCCGGGACGCAGGCACTCGAAGGCGATCGTGTCGGCGCCCACGGCGTGGACGTTGCGGTCTGCCAGCCAGCGCGCACCGGTCTCGCTGACGCCGGGCACGCCCGTGTCGGAGCCGCGGTACACCGACGGGTCGGGGTCGTGGAAGTGCCGACCCCAGCCACTGCGGACCAGGACCACGTCACCAGCCCCCACGTCCGTGCCCTGGACCTCGACAGTGCGCTCGAGGTCATCGACGGTGATCTCGTAGCCCGCGCCACAGCCCTCCTCGAGACCGAGCGCTCTCGGGACGTCGAGGACGACTCCGCGCCGCACCATCGGCTCGATGGTGTGGACACCGAGCTCGAGGAATCGGCCTCCAGTCTGAGCTTGTGCTGCGTTGGCACCCCCGTGGAGGCAGCCGTCCTGCGAGACATGGGCCAAGGCATCGATGTGGGTGCCGACATGCGTGCCCATCGTGATGACGTCGTTGGCCGCCGAGCCGCCGTCCGCCCGGACCATGTCGCCGTGCCGTCGGGGCAGCGAGTGCCAGTACGGCGGGTGGTTCGGCGACTGGGGCATGCCGATGGAGAGGGGCCGTCCGAGGTCGTGGACCCGTATGCCGGCGCGTACCGCCTCGAGGAGGGGGTCAGTCCTGGTTCGGGCCGAGGGCGTAGTCACCGTGGTCTCCATTTTCGTGTCGTCACGCGATGACCTTGCGGTCCCGCAGGTCTGCGATCCGGGCTGCGTCGAGCCCGGCATCCTCGAGGACTGCGTCGGTGTCAGCCCCGAGCGGTCGTCCGGTGAACCGGATCCCGCCGGGGGTGTCCGACATCCCCCAGAGGACGTCGTGCATGGCGAGGCGACCAAGATCGTCGTCCTGGACGTACGTCACCATCCCGGTCGCGCGGACGTGCTCGTCCTCGATGATGTCGCGCGCCGAGTAGACCGGGGCGACGGCCGCCCCAGCCTGTGCGAAGGCCTCGACGACCTCCGCCCGGGTGCGGTGTCCCACCCACGAGCCGACGAGTTCGTCGAGCACGTCAGCGTGCTCTGCGCGCTCACGCCCGGAGCGGAACCATGGCTCCGCGACGACCTCGGGGTGGCCGACAAGGGTGAGGACGCGCTCAGCGATCACCTGGGCGCTCGTCGAGATCGCCAGCCAGTGGTCGTCGCGCGTCCGGTAGGTGTTGCGTGGGCTGTTGTTGACCGACCGGTTGCCGTGCCGATGCGGGACGACGCCAGTCTGTTGGTACTGGGTGGGACCGGGCCCGACTGCGGTCATGATCGGCGCGAGCAGGCTGAGGTCGATGACCTGGCCGCGGCCGGTCTGCTCCCTCGCGTACAGCGCCATCGAGACTGCCGACGACGCTGCGATACCGGCGATGCTGTCGGCGAGTCCGAACGCGGGCAGCGTCGGTGGGCCGTCGGCCTCGCCCGTGAGGTGGGCGAACCCGCTCATCGCCTCCGCGAGGGTCCCGAAGCCGGCACGCGACGCGTAGGGACCGCTCTGGCCGAAGCCGGTGACCCGGACCACGACGAGCCGCGGGTTCGCCTCGAGGAGGACGTCAGGACCGATCCCCCAGCGCTCAAGGGTTCCCGGCCGGAAGTTCTCGACGAGGACGTCAGCTCCGCGGGCGAGGGCCAGCAGCACCTGGGCGCCGTCGGGGTCGCTGAGGTTGATGGCGACGCCGCGCTTGTTGCGCGAGATCTCTTTCCACCACAGCGGAATTCCGTCCTTGACGGGTCCGTGGCCGCGCATGCTGTCGCCGGCAGTGGGGTGCTCCACCTTGATCACGTCGGCGCCGTAGTCCCCGAGGATCTGGCAGGCGAGGGGGCCAGCGAGGATCGTCGAGACGTCGAGGACGCGGACGCCCTCGAGGGGTCCGCCGCTCATCGTGCGACCTCAGGCGCGGGGGCCCGGTGACCGAGCTCCTCGCTGATCAGGCGCGCGGTTTCGACGACGACCTTGGCGTGCTCGTCGATTCGCCCCTGGTCGAAGCGGTCCTGGGGCCCGCAGAGCGAGATCGAGCCGAAGACCTCGCCCGACGCGCGATGGATCGGCGCCGCGACGCTTCCGGCGCCCGACTGGCGCTCGCCGCGGCTCACCGCGAAGCCCACCCTGCGCACTTCCTGCAGCTCACGACGCAGGCGGGCGACGTCGGTGATGGTCGCGGGGGTGACCGGGTCGAGGGCGTGCTCAGTGAGGTACTGGTCGATTTCGTCGTCCGCCAGGTGGGCGAGGATCGCCTTGGAGGAGGAACCCGCGTAGAGCGGGTGGGCGGTACCCAGCGAGATCGACATGCGGATCTCGTGCGGCGAGAGGACCTGGTCGACGTAGACCCGCACCCAGCCGTTGCGCACACTGAGCGTCGCGGTCTCCCCGGTGCGTGCCACCATCCGCTGCAGATGCGGGCGCGCGACCTTCGGGGCGTCGAGGGTCCTCAGCGCCGCAAGCCCGAGGGTGAGCGACCCCGGGCCCAGCCGGTACTTCTTCGTGCCGTCGTCGAACACGAGGAATCCCGCCGAGGTGAACTCCTTGAGGATGCGGTGGGCGACCGCCTTGGGCAATTCGAGCTCGCGAGCGATGCTGGAGACGCCCATGCTCTGCGGCGCCTGGTCGGCGATCAGGGTGATGACACCCAGCGCCCTGAGCAAGCCCGACTTCTGGTCGACGACGATGGTGCTCATGGTGTCCTCCCTGCACAGCTGGGAACAGCAGAATCGGCGATGTTGGCCTGCACGACCCCGTCGCGACGCGCGGATGCCGGCCCGCCCTCGCCGGGCACCGGGAGTGCCGCATCAGGCAGCGGGAGTGCCGCGTCGGTCGGTGGCATCGCACCGCGTTCGGCGGCGACGACGAGGGCAACCGCGCCGAGGATGAGCAGTGCTCCTGGCGCCTGGGCCTGGGTCAACCGCTCACCGAGCACGACCGAGCCAAGGACGACAGCGACGACGGGGTTGACGTACGCGTAGGTGGTCGCGAGCCGGAGCGAGGTGTTCTGCAGCAACCAGGCATAGGCGCTGAAGCCGATGGCGGTGCACAGCATGGTGAGGCCGAGCCAGGCGAGTGCCGAGCGCTGGCTGATCGCCAGGGTGTCCAGATGGGCGGCCTCGCCGACGGCAACGGCGAGAAGGCTGACGACACCGCCGCCGACGAGCATCTGCCAGCCCGAGCTGACGAGGGGGTCCTCGGGCAGGCGTAGCCGTTGAGCGAGCGTCGAGCCCGTCGCCCAGGTCAAGGTCGAGGCGAGCAGGATCAGGACTCCGGTCGTCGCGGTGGCAGTCACGGCGCTCGCGCCAACGAGGAGGAGCAGCCCCACGAAACCGGCGACGATGCCGCCGGCAGCCGTTCCCGAGGGGCGCGACCCGAGGAGCAGGCCGATCGCGAGAGCCCACAGAGGCATGCTCGCGATGAGGAGCGAGGCGAGTCCGCTGTCGACCCGCTGCTGCCCCAGCGCGAGGAGCGAGCTCCCAGCACCGACGAGGAAGAGGCCCACGAGCGCAGCCGATCTGGCCTGCCGGACACCGGGCCACACGGGGCGCCCGAGCACCGCGGCCGCTCCAAGGAGCAGTGCCCCGGCCGTGAGAAACCGAGAGCTCGTGAGGAGCAGCGGCGGGATCGACTCCAGCGCCACCTTGTTGCCGAGATAGGTCCCGCCCCAGAGGAGGTAGACCGCGGCGAGGGCGAGCGCCACCACCGCGCCACGCGCCGTGCGGCGCCGATGCGGTTGGGGACGCGGGAACGCTTCAGGCACGGCCGACCGCGGTGATCTCGACGCGGATGTTTCCGCGGGTGGCCTTCGAATACGGGCACAGCGTGTCGGCCAGCGCCACGAGCTCCTCGAGCAGGGCCTGGTCGCACTCCGGGGCGTTGACTGTGAGAGTGACCGCGACCGAGTACTGGTGGTCCTCGGTCGTGAGGAGCGACACCGCTCCGGTCGTGGTCACCGGACCGAGTGAGGCACTACGGCGGCGTGATCCCACGGCGAGGGCGCTGTCGAAGCACGCTGCGTAGCCCGCCGCGAACAGCTCCTCGGGGTCGGTTCCGCCGCCGGTTCCTCGCTGCGCAGGGCGGGCGAGCTCGAGGTCGAGCGAGCCGGACTCGGAGACGGCCCGACCGGCGCGTCCCCCTGACACTGCGACGACAGCCGTGTACAGGGTCGTGGTCCCAGTGGTCACGCGACACCCCCACTGACCTTGCGGCCGGCGAACGTGTGCGTCCAGCGCGCGACCGTCTCGGTGAACTCGGCCGGGTGCTCGTCCGGTGCGAAGTCGGTGCCGGGGACGACATCGAGCTCGGCCCAGGGCAGAGCCGCGGTGACGACACCCGTGAACCGGTCGACGAGGTCGCGGTCCCCGTGGACAAGGGCGATCGGCACCTCACGCAAGGCCTGCGCGGGGACCTCGTAGTCGAAGACGGCTCGGTACGCAGTGGCGTAGTCGGGTCCCGTCGCGAGGTACTCGAGCACCTGGCGGTTGCACTCGTCGACCGGCAGCTCTGGGTAGAGGCCTTGGACGCGGTCCCAGATCACCCGTAGGTGCGAGCCGTCGGGAGACGGCACATACCCTGGCGCGTAGGAGCGCTTCTTCTCCTCGCGCTCTGCCTCTGAGTACAACGGGAGCCCCTGGAGCACGAGGCCATTCACGCGAGCGGGCTGCTGCACCGCGACCTCGCAGGCGACGACGGCACCGGTGTGCTGGCCGAGGAGCGTGAGATCGCCGAGACCCAGGGCGTCGGCCACCTGCAGGACGGCTTGGGCGTACTGCTCTATCGACCACGGCTCGGGGGTGGGGTCGGACATGCCGAAGCCAGGGGTGTCGACAGCGACGGCGTGGATCCCCTTGTCCGCCAGCGGCTCGAGGACGCCCTCGAAGGTGGCCGATGACAACGGGGACTGGTGCAGCAGGAGGAGGGTCGGATCGCCCGCCTGCCCTGCCTGACGAACGTGCACCTGTCCCCACGGCAAGCGCACGTAGGACCGGTCGGAGCTGCCTCGAAGGTCCCTCATCGGTCTTGCTCCTCTGCCATTGCGGCCATGACGGCGATGACGTGCCGGATGCCGTCACGGTAGTCATCGAGTCGAATGTTCTCGTTGGGTCCGTCTATGCCGGCGTCGGCTCTGGAGACGCCCACCCCGACGATGGGCAGTCCCGAGAGAACGCCCTGGTTCCCGATCCACTGGGTCCAGGGCTCGATGATCGGCTCGGTCCCGTACACCTCGCGGGCGGCGTCCGCCACCAGGCCGACGAACGGGTGGTCGTGAGGCGTGCGATTCGGTCGGCTCATCGCCATGACGTCGACCGCGATGTCGCCGTAGCCCTCCTCGACGAGGTGCTTCTGCACGGCGCCAAGGACGGTTTGCGGCTCCTGCCCGGGCACCAGGCGAATCTCCACCTTGGCCCAGGCGGTGGCGGGGATGCCGAGCGTGACATCGTCGCGACGGTCGCCCCCCTCGATGCCGCTGATGGTCAGTGTCGGCTTGACCCGGATGGCGGCGGCAGCCGCCGGACCGTCCTCGTCGTTCCGGAAGCTGTCCACCTCTGCGCGACCCTTGAGGAAGTCGACGTCGAACGGCAGTGCCGAGAGCAACGCCGCCTCCTGCGCCGTCGGCTTCTCGACGCCGTCCTCGAAGCCGCGCACGCGGCACTCTCCTTGGGCATCGACGAGACTGGCGAGCGCCCCGACCAGACGCGCCGTGGCCGACGGCAGGAGCGCGGTGTTCTGGCTGGTCAGCTCGCGGGCGATGGTCTGCACCGACAGTCGCAGATAGAGGACCCCCTTCTCGCTCAGCTTGAGAAGGAGGCGGCCCTCCCCGTCGAGCCACGAGTTCTCCCACAACGCTGCGTCGCTGTCCAGGCTGTCGCGGTGAGCCTCGATGAAGCTTCCGAGGCCGGGGCTGTGCAGCCACTGCTTGCCCTCGACGATGAAGCGCGAGGTGACCGGGGCCTCCTGCCCGGACAACCGCCACGCGGCCGCGGCGTGGATCCGCGACATGATGGCACCCTTGTCGTCGGCAACACCGCGGGCATACAGGCGGCCGTCCACGATCTCCCCGGCATACGGGGGCACGATCCACGCGTCGTCGTCACCAGTCGGCTCGACCTCGACGTCGTAGTGCGTGAAGTGCAGGAGGCGCACGGGACCACCCGGGACCTCCCCGATGACGTAGGGGTGGGAGTCGTCCCACGGGACGACCGATGACGTTCCGCCCCAGCGGCGCAACGAGGTCGCGATGAAGTCGGCGGTCAGCGCCATCTGCTCGGGCTCGTGTCGACGGCTGCGGAACCGGCAAAGTTCCTGCAGCTCGGCGACGAACTCGTCGATGTGCTCGTCGACCGCGGCGAAGGCGGCGGCCTTGTCGAAGGGCATTGGTGCTCCTGTCAGTGGATGGTGACGCCTCCGTCGACGAAGATGGTCTGTCCGGTGACCATCGACGCGGCGGGGCTTAGCAGGTAGGTGATGACGTCGGCCACGTCCTCGGCCTCGGCCATCCGGCCGAGCGGGATCGAGCTGAGCTTGAGCTCCATGTAGGTGTCGTCGCCGCGCACGTCGGAGGTCATGTCGGTGGGGACGATGGTGGGGCCGACGGCATTGACGCGGATGGCGTCCGGCGCCCACTCCAGGGCTAGGACCCGCGCCAGGTGCATGACGCCAGCCTTGCTGATGCAGTAGCCGAGGGTGTTGGTGACGGCGATGTGGCCATTGGTGGAGCCGAGGTTGACCACGCTCCCGCTCGTTGCGCGTAGCGCGTCGTATGCGGCGGTCGTGACCCGGAACGTGCCGACGAGGTTGACGTCGAGAACCGTGGTGACCTCCTCGTCGGACATCGTCGCGGCGGGGCCGCGACGCACGATGCCGGCGTTGTTCACGAGGTGGTCCAGGCGCCCGTGGGCGGCCACGACCTCGGCGATGAGGTTCCGGCACGAAGTGGCGTCACGCACGTCAACCGCGTGACGGGTGTGTCCGTCCTCGCCGGCACCCAGCTCGTGATCCCATTGGTCCGGGGACAGCACGTCGGCCATGGCGACCTTCGCGCCACGCCTCGCGAGGCCCGAGGCGACGACAGCGCCGATGCCACGTGCCGCTCCCGTCACGAGCGCCACACGACCGGTGAAGTCGTAGGGATCGCGCCGTGCGCCGTCAGTGACGCTCACGCCGCGATCACCCGGCTCTCCTCCGCCCAGAAGGCGACCTTGCGCTGGATGACTCGAATGAGCGTGTGGGCGATCAGGCCCATGAGCGACAGGACGACGAGCACGGCGAACATCCCCGCGATGTCGAAGTTGTAGTTGGTCTGCAGCAGCAGGTAGCCCAAGCCCTCTTGCGCCCCGATGAACTCTCCGACGACCGCGCCGAGAATCGCGAAGACGATACCGATGTCCAGGCCAGCGAAGATGAACGGAGTCGCACTGGGCAACCGAACCATCCGGAAGATCTGGGTCCGACTCGCACCGAAGACGGTGAGCATCTGGATCCGTTCGGCCTCAGCCGAGCGGAGGCCCTCGATCACGTTGATGAGCATCGGGAAGAACGAGATGACCGCCGCCATGACGACCTTGCTCGTCAGGCCGAACCCGAACCAGACGACGAACAGCGGGGCGAGAGCAACCTTCGGAACGGTCTGGAACATGACCACGTACGGCATCAGGGTCTTCTCGAGGAGGCTGACCTGGGAGATTGCCGTCCCGAGCACGAGGGCCGTGAGGACGCCGATGGCGAAGCCGAACAGTGCCTCCTCACTCGTGACCAGCAAGTGACGCCAGAACAGTGGGCTCTCGAGCTGCATCACGAGCTTTTCGAGGATCTGAGAGGGAGGTGGCAGGACGAAGTCCTCGACCTTGAGGACCTTGACGCCCAGCTCCCACACGACCATGACCAGGGCGAACAGGCCGGGGATGAGCCAGACCTCCGGCCGCTCACGGGGGTCGAGTCGGCTCCACCGGGCTCGGCCGGGGGCACCGGGGACGGACGCGACGGGGGTGTCGGTGATTTCGCCGGTGTCGCCAGACTCGTGGTTCTTCACAGGGGTGTCCATGGCCATCCTCAGTCGATTACGCTCTGCGCGTTGAAGTACTTGCGGATTCGATCGACGTAGACGCCCGCCTGGTCGCTCGACATGACGCCGAGCGACCTCGGGCGAGGGATGTCCACCTCCATGATCTCGGCGATGCGTCCCGGCCGTGGGCTCATGACGATGACCCGGTCGGAGAGAAACACCGCCTCGGGGATGGAGTGGGTGACGAGGACGATCGTCGCCTCGCTCTCCTTCCAGATCCGGAGTAGCTCGAGATTCATGTACTCGCGCGTCATCGCGTCGAGGGCACCGAACGGTTCGTCCATCAGGAGGACGGCGGGGTCGTGCACCAGCGCCCGACAGATGCCGGCCCGCTGTTGCATGCCGCCACTCAGCTCGAACGGGTACTTGTCCTCGAAGCCGGTGAGCCCCACGAGGTCAAGGAGATCCCTCGCCCGCTGCTTGTGCTTCGTGCGATCGAGCTTCTGGATCTCCACAGGCACCATGACGTTCTCGATGATGGAGCGCCAAGGCAGCAGGGTCGCCGCCTGGAACACCATCCCCACCTCGTGCAAGGGCTTGGTGACGTCCTTGCCCGCGATGGCTACCGATCCCTCCGTGCGCGGGCTGAGGCCAGCAAGGATCTTGAGAAGCGTCGTCTTCCCGCATCCCGACGGACCGACGATCGAGACGAACTCGCCGCGTCGGACAGTGAAGTTGATGTCGGACAGCGCGTGGGTCGGCTCGGACCGCTTGGGCCGATAGACCTTGTGGAGTCCGGACACCTCGATCCACGAGGCGTCCCCTGGATTGGCCGCAGCGGATTCGGCGGTGCTGCTCGGGAGAACGGCTTGGCTCATCGGGCCACTTCCTTCGAGGATGGTGGGCATGGGGGTGGTGACCGTCAGGTCACTCGGTCCACTCTTTGGCCTGCTTGACCACGGCGGCGGAGTCGAAGTCGTTGGCGGCCTCGAGCAGGCTCGGGTCCCAGAGCTTGCCGAGATCGACATCGCTCTTGATCTGTCCGGCTTCCTTGGTGTAGGCCTTCGTCGCTGTCCAGTCGGCATCCGGGATGGCGCCCCAGTCCTTGAAGGACGACGGGTCGCCGGTCTTCGGGGTCGCGGTCTTGAGCCAGGTGGTCAGGCTCTTCACATCGTTCCCGAGGCGCGCGTCGGGAGTGGATCCAGCGAGGATCTGCGGGTAGACCTTGTAGCCGATCTTCATGGCGGCCTCAGGGTTCTGCGCCGAGAAGAGCATCGCCTTGTAGCCGGCGCGGAGGAAGCGCTCGTAGACGCTCTTGTCCTCCTTGAGGGTCTTGCTCGTCACGGCAAAGCTCAGCGAACGAATGCCCTTGAACACCTCGGGGTTGTCGATGTAAGCGAGCTTGGTCCCGCTGTTCTCGATGACCGCGTAGGCCTGCGAGTACAGGGCCAAGGCGTCGACGTCACCACGGGTCAGGGCTGCAGCTGCCTGGGCGCCCACACCCACGGGGAGGAGCTGGACGTCCTTCGCGGGGTCCAGTCCGCCGGCCTTGACGAACGCCCGGGCGAACGGGGCACTGCCGGAGGCGAGCGAGATGACACCGATCTTCTTGCCCTTGAAGTCACCTGGCGAAGTCAGCTGGCTGCCGGTGGTCGTGGCGATCTGCCACGGCCAGTTCTGCACGAGGCCACCGACGGCGGTGACCGGGACGCCCTTTTCGCCGGCAGCGAGGATGGAACCGCTGTCAGCAGCGGTGACGTCGGCCTGGCCGCTGCCGACTGCCTGGACCGCTGCGATGGAGCCATCAGTGTTGATGGTCTTGACGGTGAGCTGCTCGTCCTTGTAGTAGCCGAGCTCCTGAGCCACGGCGAACATCGCCACCTCTTCCTTCGGGCCGATGACGGCGGACGCGATGGCGAAGGTGAGGTTGGCAGGCTTGACGCTGCCGGCGGAACCGGAAGCGCTTGGCTTCTCGGACCCGCTGCCACATGCGGAGAGTGCGGCGACGGCCAGGACCGCTAGGGCGGCGGTCGTGTGTTTGCGGATCGACATGGTGGTTTCCTTTGGGTCAGACGGGCAGGTGTGATGGGTGGGGTGCCGCAGGTACTGGGATGGGGGGCGGGGTGGCTGAGTCCGTTCGGCTTGCTTCGCTGGCGACGGGGGCTGCCGAGACCGGGACCGTGAACCCGCTCTCACTCAGGTCGTTCCAGACGAGCTGTTCGCTGATCAGACCGTCACGCACAACGAAGACGTCGACGTAGCGGATGTCCTCGAACGGGGTGCCGTCGAGCCGTTCGCCGTAGAGGCGGCCGATCGACGTGACGACCGTCGTGTCACCATCGGCGCCCACCGCATACCGGTCGCGGAGCTTGCGCACCCAGGTGTAGGACTTCGGCGCCGCCACGAGCTCGGCCAGCGACCCGTACTCCTCCCCCGCAGGGAACTGGATACGAACGGTCGGCGCGAGGTGCCGGGCGGCGGCCTCGATGTCCCGGTCCTCGCAGAGCTGGAGGTACTGGTCGACCAGGGCGACGGGGTCGGTCACGACTCCGACTTCCTGGCGAGCGCGGACTCCCACTGGTCCCGCAGCGGGTGCTCGGCAGGGCCGTTCTCGGTGATGATCCTCATGAGGCGGACCATGTAGGCGGTGCGCGTCTCGTCGAGCACCCGCGTCTCGCTCTCGCTCGGGGTGAAGGCGTCGAGCTCGCCCTCACCCAGGACCCCTTGGCGGACCAGGAGGGCCTCGAGCGCGCGGACCCGGTGGGTGGTCACGTGAAGCTCTGTGGCGAGCTGGAGCACGAGGTCGAAGAGCTTGGCCGTCTCGGCCGAGCTCAGGTAGCGGAACTCGTCGGCCATCACGCCTCCTTCGTGGCTGACAGGACGGCCCACGGGAAGTGCCACTCGGTGCGCTCGCCCCAACCGTCCGGCTGGACGCCGAGGGTGCGCTCGTCGAAGGGGCGCCACTGGACGTCGGTGAGCCCGGCGTCCTTGCACGCCTGGATGGTGTCGGTGGCGAACAGGGCCCGGAAGAAGGGCTCGTTGTTGCGCTCGGCGTGTTCGATGATCGTGGCGTCGCGCAGCGGGTCGCCCGTCATCATGAACTCCAGGAAGTGGGCTTCGCCGCCCGGCTTGAGCAGGCGCGCGGCCTCCGTGATCGTCTCGACGATTGCTTCGGTTGGCATCTCGTGGAGGACCATCGTGCCGGTGACGACATCGCAGGAGGCGTCATCGAGCCCCGTCCGACGAGCGTCCGCCTGGACGTACGAGACGGCCAGACCCTCGTCCTCGGCCTCGGCGTGCGCCAGGCGCAGGCCGGGTGCGGCAAGGTCCATGCCGATGACTTCTGCCCCGGGGTATCGCCTGGCCAGTGGCCGGGTGCTCTTGCCGAAGCCGCAGCCCAAGTCGACCACCCGCGTCGCTTCGGGCTTCTCAGGTAGCGCTGTCTGGCTGAACAGCGAGTGGAACTTGTAGCCGTCGTTGTCTCGAAGCATGACGATGCGGGCGCCGAACTCGTACACGAAGGCCGACAGGTCGTCCGAGGAGAAGCCGCCTGGCTGGATGTGGATGTCGTAGTCGGTGTACCAGCTCGGCGGGTCGATGTCGGGGTCGAGCCTGAGCGACCCGTGGCCATCGGCAGCCGAGGCGTCGAGGTCGTGGACGAGCTCCTCGCGCCTGCGGATCACCGCGTCGCCGGCCGTGCGCCACAGCATCTTCTGCTGGACTCGCTCGAGGTGGCTGAACCAGGGGTAGGCAGCCAGTTCGTGCAGGGTGGCCTCGGCGTCTGCCGCGGTAGCCGGCTTGGCTCCAGTCGCCTCGAACTCTTCGACGAGCGCGGGGTACACGGTGTCGGACCAGCGTTTGCGGAGCCCGAGGATGAAGTCGACCGTCGCGCGCTCGTCGAGCGTCAGGCGGTCCTCGATGTCGATCATTCGTGAGTCCCTTCGGTGTTCGGGGGGTGTCGTTCCCGTCCGGGGAGAGCGGGGTCGGTCAGGTGGCGGACGTGACGAGGCGGGCCTCGGGGGTGTCGAGGCCGTCGAGGAAGGCGCCGGCGAGGCGGCCCTCGTAGACGGCTTCGAGGGCGGTCCTTGGGGAGTTCGCGTCCCCCACGATGTGCACCCGGGGTCCACCCGGGGTCGCATCGAGGGCGCGGTAGAGGTCGTCGCGGGCCGTGGGCCGCCCCGCGTCGACGATGACGGACACGTCTTCGAGGATGGTGGTGTCGTCGGAGAGAGTGTCGGTGAGGGTGACGCGGCCGGGGCCGCTGACCTGGGCGGTACGCATGAGGTGGGCCCTGACGCCGAGGGCCTTCAGGCGTGGGATGAGCGCGAGTCGCGAGTAGGTGGTGATCCGGCTGGCGAGGCCGGCTGTGGGCGAGACCAGGTGGACATCGGCGCCCAGCCTGGCGTAGCCCTCAGCGAGCGAGGCGCCGGTCCAGCCGCCCTCCTCGTCGAGCACGACGACCCGGCGACCGGTCATGGATTCCCCGGAGGCCACCTGGGCTGTTGCCTCGAGGGTCGTCTCGACTCGAACGCCGGCGCCGAGGGCTGCGCGGCTCGGCAGCGAGCCCGTGGCGATGATGACGTCGTCCCACCGGCCCTGCCGCACCTGCTCCGGAGTCATGGTGACCCGCAACAGGAGGTCGATGTCGCGTCGTCTGACGTCCCGGACGAGGTCGTCGACGAGCAACGAGAGCCGCTCGCGACCGGGAACCCTTGCAGCACAAGCAATCTGGCCGCCGAGCTGCTCCGATGACTCGGCGAGCGTCACTCGGTGCCCGGCTCGATCCGCCGACACGGCAGCCTGTAGTCCGGCTGGCCCGCCCCCCACCACGAGGACCCGGCTGGCCGGGCGCTCGGCGAGGCTGGACCATGCCTGCCTCCACTCGTCCTCGGCGCCGACCTCGGGGTTGACCACGCAGGAGATGGGCAGGCTCTGCTCCAGGCGCCCGATACAACCCTGGTTGCAGGCCAGGCAGGCTCGCACCTCGTCGGACCGACCCTCGATGGCCTTGCGCACGAGGTGGGGATCGGCGATGTGCGGTCGGGCGAGGGCTACCAGGTCGGCGTCACCGGACTCGATGAGCTCGGCCGCCTCCGGGAGGCTGTCCAGGCGGCACACAGCGATGACGGGGAGACCGGGCAGCGCGTCCTTGAACAGGCGCGCGTGATGCCGGAACGGGGCGTGGGGGAAACTCATGTCGGCCATCTGGGTCGAGAGGGACCAGCTGCCGTGGTATGCCGAATGGCTGACGTGGACGAACGCCAGCTCGTGTTCTGAACGCAGTGCTGCGACGGCCGCAATGACGTCGTCGGGGCCCAGACCGCCATCAAGGAACTCGTCAGCGCTCACGCGGACACCGACCGCAAGCGACGGCGCGGCCGACCGTACGGCGGCCAAGACCTCGCGCGACAGACGCAGCCGGTTCTCGGCCGAGCCGCCATAGTCGTCTGTCCGCTGGTTGGTTACCGGCGAGAGGAACTGCTGCAGGAGGTGCCCGTGACCCAGATGCACCTCCAGGCCGTCGAAGCCCGCTGCCGCCATGCGCCGTGCGGCCCCGGCGAAGCTCTCAATGAGCACGGCGATGTCGGTCCGGCCCATGGCATGCGGGGTCGCGGCCCCACTCGCCCACGGGATGGGGGAGGCCGACCACGCAGCCGTCCGTGTGGCGTCGCCGTTTGCCTGGCGACCGGCGTGCATCAGCTGGGCGAACATCGCCGCACCGTGCTCGTGGACGGCGTCGACGATGGCCGCGTACGCCGGGATCGAGTCGTCGTCGAAACTTCCGAGACTGATGTGCCGACCGGCGCTGGTCGGGTGCACGCGGATGGCTTCGGTGATGATCAGACCCACCCCGCCAGCGGCACGCTCGGAGTGATACGCCACATGACGACGGGTCGGCCTGTTCGCGTGGCCGAAGTTGGTGGTGTGACCGGGGACGACGACCCGATTGCGCAGCAGGACCCCGGGCAGCGCGAGCGGCTGAAAGAGCGGCTGCAAGGAGGGGTCCACCATCTAGCCTTTCGTTCGGCCTATCGGAACGCCGTTTGTGCTATACGAACGCTAGGTGGTTGATCTGAGAAGGTCAAGGCTTCGCCCAGGAATCTCAAAAGGGCGGGCTGGCGCGCGGCGGACGGTGACAGCATCCAGCCGCTCGGGGCCGGGCCGTGCTGAGGAGTCCGGCTCACCGGGTGGGGAGCTGCAGACCGAGCTCGCGGCGGCGGAACCTCGGCCGCAACAGCTGCCTCGCAGAATGTTTCGCCCAGTGGGACACCTACCATCGCCGCAGCCGACTGGTGCGGCAACCGTGTCGCCAGCTTCTTGGCCGAACACGCCAACGCCCGCCGAGGCGGAATTGCGGACGGCTGCCGGACCGATGCGTACCTGATGGGTGCCATGGAGGACTCCCGGCGGTGAAACTCGCCACCGGGTCCTGGGCAGCCTGTCGGCTCAATATACGCCCCGGCGCGCCTACCCCGGAAGGCATCCTCCGCGACCGTGGACGAAGTGGTCGCTGGAGTCGTGGGGCACACCGCCTGTGCAGGCCCCGCACGGCCGCTGCGCCCAACCGGCAACCGATGCTCACCCCGCGGCCGGCCAGCCTGGGCACCATCCGGTCCGGCGCTGAGGGCGTTGCCTCGGAGGATCAGCTTCGCGGCAGCATCCGGCCATCGGGCAGCGTTCGGCCGCCCAGCAGTGCCACCAGCGAGACAGCGTCGGCGCGCACCAGGCGGCCCTCGCCCCAGCACCAGTCGCTGTCGGTGGTTTCGAGCCGGACGTCTGTCAGGTCGACCCCGAACCAGGTGCCGTGTGCCGTGGTGAGCTGACCCAGCACGGCGGTGACTGCCCCAGCCGGTGCGACCGTGGGCCGGTCGAGGGCGACGGTCACGTCGAGCGAATGGATGACGGCGTGGTTCAGTGCGCCCGCTGCGCCACCGCCCGGCGGCTGCCACCCGTGCAGCCGCGGTGATCGCAGCTGGTCGAGGAGGTCGGCCACAGGCAGCGAGGCGTCCCTCGCGGCCACGGCGTCGGACATCGTCGTGAAGTCGCCGGCAGCCGCCGCCATCTCGGCGCCGAACTGCTCGGGGGTCAGCCGCGCCGGCATGGTCACGTGGGCAATGACATGGCGTACCAGCCACTTCTCGCACAGGGATGGCGCATCCCAGGTGCTCACATCGGCGGTGGCGAGGAGGTCGGCGAGGCCGTGGTAGGTGGACGCCACCCACGACTGTGTGTCGGTCACGATCGGTCTCCATGGACGAGGTGGGCGAGGTGTTCTTCGAGCTTGTCGAGGGAGGTGACGAAGCCGGCCCGGGCCTCGGGGCCGCGCATCATCTCGGGCACGTTCCGCTGGTGGATGACGACTTCGGTCGTGTCGTCGCCGAGGTCATGGAGCGTGCTGGTGGTGTGCATCCCGGTCCCCGACTCGACCCAGGCGAGCCTTTCAGGCGCAACGACTTCGGTGAACGTGGCGGCCATCCGGTGGCTACCACCCGCGCCCAGCATCAAGGTCTCGAACCGTCCGCCGGGGTGGAGCTCGACGACGATGCCGTCGACCGGAGTGGACATGCCTCGCGGACCCCAGTACCGGGCGAGCTCGACGGGCTCGGTGAGGCACCGCCAGACCAGCTCGCGTGGGGCGGCGAAGATCCGCCGGTAGATGAGCTCGTCGTCAGTCACTGGTCGTCACCGTCCTGCAAGCGTGCGAGGTGTGTCTCCAGCCGATCCATCCGCGCTGACCACGTGCGCCGGCTCTCCTCGATCCAGGAGAGCGCGGTCTCGAGCGCTGCCGGTTCGAGCCGACAGGGCCGGGTCTGCCGGTGCCGTCCCTGGCTGATCAGACCGCACCGCTCCAGGACCCGGATGTGCTGCGACACGGCCTGCATGCTCATGGCGTACGGCTCGGCCAGCTCCTTCACGGTGGCCTCTCCTGCGCTCAGCCTGGCCACGATGTCCCGCCGGGTGCGGTCGCTGAGAGCTGTGAACAGTGAATCGAGCTGCGCGTCCTCCAGGGTGGTCACCACCGTATTCAAGCAGTCGCTTGATCAAGGGTCAACTAGAGGACCACAGGCCCCTTGCACCTTCCTTCGGCGGCGGTGGACCGGGACGATGGCATCAGTGCTGGCGACTGACCGCTGTTGCACCACGTCCGAGGAGGTCCAGATGGCCGAGCCTGCCGCCGACACCTACACCCAGACCCGGTGGTGCCTCCACGGGTTGGCCGAGCTCGTCCTCGCCGGCCCGCGGTTCCGGCAGACCGGCGACCTCCGGTTGCGAGTCCGCGCGGAGGGCATCGGCACCTGGGACGCCCCCGTCCTCTCCCTGGCTGGGGGCGAGCTGGTGACCCCCGACTCCAGGATCGGCGTCGACGGGCTGACCATCTCCGAGGTGGCCGGGCGGGTCGGGTTGGTGGCGAGCCCACTGGACGACGTGTACACCGACGGGCCCCACGTCGCCCCGTCAGAGACCGTGTCCCTGGACCCCGAGTCGGTCCGGGTCATGGAAGAGGCGTTCACCCTGGGCGACCAAGCCCTGCACGAGTTCCAGCCCGAAGCGGAGCGGATCCTGTGGCCCGAGCACTTCGATGTCGCCACCACCGTGGACGAGGTCAACTTCGGGGTCTCCCCCGGCGACGGCCACTGTGACCGGCCCTACGCCTACGTGGGCCCGCACCACGCGGTGACCGGCGACTTCTGGGACGCCCCCTTCGGCGCGTCACGCCTCGTCGCCGACCTTGGCGACGTCGCCGGGATCACGGCCTTCTTCATCGAGGGCGCCCGCCTCGCGGCCCTCACGCGCCCCTGAACGGAGTCCCGTCGCCGGCCGACCCGCCATACGGGGCGCGGGTCGCGCGGTGACGCGTCGTATGGCGTGCGCTCCCCTGGCGGCGATCCAAGACTGCGCGCTCAAAGACTGCGCGATCACCCCTTGCCGAGGTCCCGACGGGCGAGGACTGTTGGACGTGACGGTAGCGCCGTCGGGGCGCTGCCCCGATCAGAGGAGTTTCGTCGTGTATGCACGCACCACCACCGTCCAGGCCGACCCCTCCAAGATCGACGACGGCATCGCGAACGTCCGTGACGAGGTGACCCCCGCGATCACGGCCATGGACGGGTGTGTCGGGATGTCGATGCTCGTGGATCGCTCGTCGGGCCGCTGCATCGCCACGTCGTCCTGGGAGTCGGAAGCGGCCATGCGGGACAGCGCAACAAGGGTGCTCCCCCTGCGTGACGGAGCGGAGGCGGCGCTGGGCGCCACCAGCAGCACCGTCGACATCTGGGAGGTCTCCGTCGTCCACCGCGACCACGCCATGCCCGACGGCGCCTGCGCCCGGGTCACCTGGCTGAGTGGGATGGGCGACCGCGCCGAGCGCGCCTCCGACGTCTTCAGGATGGCCGTGCTGCCACGGGTCCAGGAGCTCGACGGGTTCTGCAGCGCCAGCCTGCTCATCAGCCGCGAGACCGGCCGGGCCGTGGGCACCGTGACGTTCGAGCGCCGGGAGCAGCTCGAGGCCAGCCGCGATGCCGCCAAGGCCATCCGTGAAGCAGCCAGCAAGGACATCGGGGCCACCATCGACGACGTCGCCGAGATGGAGGTGGCCTTCGCCCACCTGCACCTGCCTGAGATGGCCTGACACCGAAGGCCGGGGCCGGGCGGGTCGCGACGACTGCCGCCCGCCCGGCCCCTCCACTACGCTGCGAGCGTGCCCGCCGGACCCCGGGTCAGGGCGCTGGTCCTGACCAGCCACCCTGGACCCTCGGTAGCCGTCACGGTGCTCACCCTCCTGCTGTCCCTGGCCGTGGGCCAGACCCCCGGACGCTCTCTGCTCGTGGCCGCGGCGGTCGCGTCGGGGCAGCTCACCATCGGCTGGTCCAACGACCTCATCGATGAGCGCAACGACCGCCAGGTCGGGCGCCGCGACAAGCCACTCGCCCTGGGCGCCGTCTCCCCGGGAGCCGTCAAGCGCGCCATCGGCGTCGCCGGCGTGGTCTGCATCGCGCTGTCGCTGGCCTGCGGCCTGGCGGCCGCCGCGGTGCACCTCGTCCTGGGGGTGGGGTCGGGTTGGGCCTACAACCTGGGGACGAAGCGGACCCTGTGGTCGGCACTGCCGTATGCCGTGGCCTTCGGGTCGCTGCCCGCGGTGGCCACGCTGGCGCTCCCGGACCCGTCCCTGCCCGCGACGTGGTTGGTCGCCGCAGCAGCCATGCTCGGGGTGGGCGCTCACCTGCTCAACGCACTGCCGGACCTGGTCGACGACGCGCAGACCGGGGTCCGAGGCCTGCCGCAACGGCTCGGTGAGAGACGGGTCCGGGTGCTGGCACCGGTGTTCCTGCTCGCGGCGTCCGCGGTCGCCGTGGTCGCGCCGGCCGGCGGGGTGCCGGCGTGGGCGTGGGTCGCGCTGGCAGCGTGCGCGTGCCTGGCCGTGGTCGCGGCGAGTGGGCGGGGAAAGGTCCCCTTCGCCGCGGCAGTCGCGATCGCCGCCGTGGACGTGGTTGTCCTCGCCGCGCGCTGAACGCCGGAGGTCGCACCAGGTGCGGCAGGGTGGTAGGTCATGCTGTGGGCGGTCGCCCCGTTGGGCGAACGCCCTGCCGGAGGAGCTTCATGTCCCGTCCCACGCCTGTCCGAGAGAGCCCTGAGCCCGCACCGTCGCTGGGCGGCTCCCCCACGGCCCCAGAGGTGCGTCCGGTCGTGGTGTTCGTGCCCGGTCTGGGTCTTGACGGGAGGTCCTGGCGGCTCGTTCGCCATGAGCTGGGTGGGCCGAGCGTCGTGGTGCTGCTGCCGTCTCTGGGTCAGCGCGCACCGCGCGGCACGGACCTGTCCGTCGAACGTCAGGCCGAGCGGCTCGTGGACAGGCTGCCGAGGGGCGCAGCGGTCATCCTGGTTGCCCACTCGGCCAGCTGCCCGGTCGTCGTCCAGGCAGCCACTCTCACGGACAACGTGGTGGGGCTCGTCCTGGTCGGCCCCGTCACCGACCCGGCGGCCCACACGTGGCCGAGGATGGTGGCCCAGTGGGCTCGTACCGCCAGTCACGAACGGCCGACGGAAGCTCCTCTCCTCGCCCCGCAATACCGCAACACGGGCGTCCTGAGCATGGTTCGAGGGATGGATGCGATGCGTCACTTCCGCACCGACGTTGCTCTGAGCGGGGTGGCGGTACCCGTCGAGATCGTCCGTGGTGGCACGGACCGAATCGCCTCGGCTGAGTGGTCGTCGGTCCTGAAGGGGGCGTCGAACGGCGGAGGTCTGGCCACGGTCCAGGGAGCAGCACACATGGTTCCACTCACGCATCCTTCGTCGGTGGTCGCTGCGGTCGAGCGACTGCGCCAGGTCGTCGACCAGCGCCCGTGAGCCTCACCACGCTGGACGTCGAGGGTTGGATCGGACACGCGACCCCCGAGCTCGACGACTCCGCGACTCGTCGAACCGGGCTCAGCCTGCGCCTCCTCCTCGACGAGACCTGACGAGCTCGCGCTGACGAGACCTGACGCGCGCTGACAAGCCCTGACCACCTGGGTACCCAAGCCTGTGGACAACTCATCATGTTCGAACAGGTGTTCGAGTAGCATGAACCATGGCCATCGCACCTCCTGCTCCCGCACCCCCGTTGCTTGCGCCGGAGTCGGTGGCGGCGCGAGAGTCCGCGGTGCCGGCGCGAGAGTCGGTGGCGCCGGGACGGGAGTCCGCGGTGCCGGGACGGGAGTCCGCGGTGCCGGGACGGGAGTCCGCGGTGCCTTCGCGAGAGTCCGCGGTGCCGGCGCGGGAGTCCGCGGCGCCGGGACGGGAGTCCGCGGTGTCGGCGCGGGAGCTGGTGGCCGGGGTGCACCGGGTCCTGGACGCGTGCGGTGAYGTCGCGTCCACGCCGGGGGTSGTGGCKTCGGGGCTGGTCGGTGACGTGGACCGGGCGATCGCSCGGTTGTCGGCGGTGCGGYTGGCGCTGGTGGCGGCGGTCGACCGGGACCAGGTGGCGGCCGAGTCGGGGTTGAGCGGCACCCCGGCCTGGTTGGCGGCRMGGTCSCGGTCGGACTCSKCSCGGGCGGCSCGGGAGGTGCGGYTSGCGACGGCGYTKSAGSSYGAYCTGCCGGCGACGCGGGASGCGWTGGCGTCCGGGKCGGTGTCGACCGAGCACGCCCACGTGATCGCGACCGCGGCCGCSCAGCTGCCCGACGGGCTCGCGGCCACCGAGCGGCGGGCSATCGAGGCGGCGCTGGTCSAGCGGGCCAARCTGGTCGACCCGGSCGCGCTGGCCARGTCCGCCCGCCGSGCCCTGGCGGCGGCGCAGCGGTCCCAGGCCGAGGTCGACGCCCACSAGGACCRGCTGCTGCGCACCGAGCAGGACGCGGCCCTGGCCCGGACCCGGCTGAGCCTGCACGACAACCGCGACGGCACGGTCACCGGCCACTTCACCGTCCCCACCCTGGCCGGKCACATCCTGCGCAAGGTCGTCCAGCAGATCGCCTCMCCCCGCCGGTTCGCCCAACAGGCCGCSAAGAACGCSCGSCASGACGCCGCCGCGGGTSCGGCCGGRCACGGCACTGATGGTGCGGGCGAGGCCTTCGACGGCCGCGCGCCCGGGGTTGTCGGTGACGGCACGGCCGGGTTTGGCGGTGACGGCACGGTCGGGTTTGGCGGTGGCCGTGCGGCYGGGTTTGCGGGCGGCGGCGCGGTAGGTGGGGCGGTCCCGGCGGTGGGGGCGAACG
Organism: Pedococcus sp. P2_E4; assembly: GCF_056403935.1. Classification (NCBI taxonomy): domain Bacteria; kingdom Bacillati; phylum Actinomycetota; class Actinomycetes; order Micrococcales; family Intrasporangiaceae; genus Pedococcus; species Pedococcus sp. P2_E4. The sequence continues at coordinate 122,126 of NZ_JBFUEO010000006.1, forward strand.
GGCCAGCCGGAGGCGGGCCGGCCTTGTCCCGCCTGCAGGTCCGGGCCGCGCAGTGGGAGGCGTTCCGGCGCGGCAGCCCCAGCCGAACCGACGACACCGGCACCGGCGGCCTCGGGTTCGACACCGACTGGGCGCACCGCTACGGCACCGCGTTCGTCGAGCTCCTCGAGCACCTGCCCACCGACCACCTGTCCGGCAAGGTCAACGCCACCGTCGTCGTCACCATCGACCACGACCGGCTCAAGACCCAGCTCGGCGCCGCGCACCTGGACACCGGCCACGACCTGTCCGCCGGCGACACCCGCCGCCTGGCCTGCAACGCCGCCATCCTGCCCGCCGTCCTGGCCGGCAC